>JBBSCW010000172.1:0-7431 GCA_038249855.1 Bacteroidales bacterium | reverse complement strand
TGGTATTTCCGATGTGCTTACCACATCCTGAATATTGATACTCTTAAAATTTGGTTTCATTATTTTTATTTTTTTTTATAAACGCAAAGTTGCTAAGAAGCAAAGTCGCAAAGTTTAATTATATTTTTAGTTCAATGATTATTAAGTAAGTAATAAGAATAATATAATGTCGTATTAATAGTATTCTAATTTACTGATAATCTTCTACTTCTTAAATCGTAAATGGTAAATGGTTAAATGGTAAATACTTATATATCTTTTATAAACCAACATTATTTACATTATCGGCAATAAGATAAATACTGAAACATCCCACACGGCATGTGAAATAATCAATGTAACTAAGTTTTTATTGTATTTGTATAGTAACCCCCAAAAAGCACCACAAATCATAGCCGCCATGATTAACATAAAGTTAAACGACCAAATATGTACCAATGTGTAAATCAAGGTTGTAACGATAAGCGCTGTCCATTCACCATATTTGGGAATCAACATTCTTTGCACATAGCCACGCCAAAATATTTCTTCGGCTGGCCCGACCAAAAGCAGCAGCAACACTCCTAAATACAATTTATTCTCACCGTCTTTCATGGAGTAGATATTATCCACTTGATCACGAGCAAAGTCGAAAAGCATAGTTGAAAAATACTCTCCAAAATAGAAGACAAAATAAAGGAAAACAGCCGAAGCAATGCCAATAAAAATATCTTTTACTGAAAACTGAAATTGTTTTCTAAAGTTATCGCCGAGCAAAGTACTCATTAAAGTTAATGTAGCTCCTGCAAAACCCATGGTAATCCAAAAGTTTACATAATCCTTGGTCCATGGCGAAAACATCACAAACCAGAAAAGTACGGCTACCAGAACTGGTATAATTACTTTTTTCATAAATAATATGCTATAAAGTTCGACAATGAAAACAATAAACTGAATGCCATCACTAATTGTGCCGAAGCGCCATCAAGATCTTTGATCAGTTCCGGTTTTTCAATTTCAGCCAATTGCATTGCTTTGATATTTTTCAGTGCCATTGGTAAGGTAACGAATACGACCAACGAAAGTGGATGTAACATTCCAAATACAACCATCAATGATACAACGATATAAGCCATCATAGCATTGAGAATATATTGAACTTTGGAACCTTTCACCCCAAGTTTCATCGCCAGCGTTTTTATATTGGCTTTACCATCATCACGGATATCGCGGGTATTGTTGGAGTGCAAAATATTCACTACCAACAATGCAACAGGAATGGTTAGCAGAATTACTTCCCAAAGCAACCGATTCGTCATTACAAATGCAGTTCCAAAACCAATCAGAGGCCCGTAGATAATCAATATCAACAAGTCGCCAAGTGCCACATACTTCATTTTATAATAAAAAAACGTACCTAAAACTCCAATTGCACCTATCCAAAGCAAATCCATTCCTGTGTTGAATAACAAGAAAAAACCTATCAGGATACCAATGAACAAGAAGGCGATTCCAAGCGAAAGAATGGCTTTGGGAGTAAAAACTCCATCGACCAACATTCTACTCGAACCGAAAGATTCTTTGCGATCTACTTTGTATTTATAATCAAAGTAGTCGCTCACCAAGTTGCCACTGGCATGAAATATCACAGCACCTAAAAGTGCAATTATTCCATACCACCAATTGATGCCATCGAATGAATTCTGGTTTAAGAACACATAAGAAATAACCAACAAAGCTGGCATTGTGGATGCTGGAAAAGACCAAGGTCGGATTGCGAGAATCCAGTTTTTTGCAGTAGGACTCATTCTGTTTTATTTAATATTATTGAATGGAAATTTTTACTTTAAAGTAATAAACGATTAAATTCCTGCAAAGTTCCTAAAACATTGGATTTTACATTTACAAAATGTTGAATTCCCAATGCTTTAAGTTCATCAATATTAGTAGGATTACCAGCAACTACTAAAATGCCCTTGCCCTTAGATGCTTCGTAAGCAGCCGGAGCTAATTCGGCATATTCATCGTCGCTCGAACAAAGTACAATGATATCTGCATGTGCTTTTTCGGCAGCAGCAACTCCTTCCTCAACGGTTTTAAATCCAAGATTATCAACAACTTCGTAACCTGCACATGCAAAGAAATTACATGAAAATTGTGCACGAGCCAATCGCATGGCCAAGTTTCCAATGGTCAACATAAATGCTTTTGGACGTTTAGTAGCCGCTTCAGTTGCAAAACGCAATGCTTCAAATTCCTGAGCAGCACGAATTGGTTGTAAAGTCTCGATTGCAGTTTCTGAAGCTTCTGATTCTGAAGTTTTTGTTACTTGTTGGCTTCTATTTTCATTAAAATTAGGGAATTGATTCGTTCCTAACAAAACTTCGCGACGACTTGAAACTGATTTCAAACGACCAGCACCTGTTACTTTAATAGCTTTTTGAACCGTACCATTGCTGATAGCGGTGTGAAAACCACCTTCTTCTTCCACTTCAAGGAAAAGTTTCCAAGCCTGAGCAGCCAATTCTTTTGTCAAAGTTTCAATATAATATGAACCAGCAGCTGGATCAGCCACCTTATCTAGATGAGATTCTTCTTTCAACAACAACTGTTGATTGCGGGCAATACGCTCCGAAAATTCATCAGCATTTTTATAAGTAATATCGTAAGGAAGCACTGTCAATGAATCTACTCCACCCAAACCAGCACTCATGGCCTCAGTTTGTGTACGTAGCATATTCACATTGGCATCGAAAATAGTCTTATTGAAAATAGAAGTTTCAGCATGGATGCGCATTTTAGCAGCACATTTGCAAATTCCTTCTACGGTTTCTTTACAATCGGGTCGTAAGCAAGCAGGTTGATAGGCATCAACTATTTTTGCCCATAAAAGTTTAGCAGCACGAAATTTAGCAATTTCCATAAAGTAGTTACCACCAATGCCAAAATTGAATTTTATCTTTTTAGCTGCTATCGATGGTTGAACTCCGGCGTCAATCATTATGGATAAATAATCGTTACCCCACGCCAAAGCATAGCCTAATTCCTGTGCGTTAAACGCTCCTGAATTGCTTAAATAGAAGGCATTTACATGAATTACACGATAAAATGGTAATCCAGCAACTGACTCAACGACTGCTTTTGATTTTTCTGCAATTTTTGCTTTGGAAATCTCTTTTCCTTCAGCAATCATTTTATACATCGGATCAAAATTAATTGAACCTTGTAATTTGGTTGGATCGAAGTCTTTCGACTTGAAGTACTCTGTTAAAATTGCTGCTAATTCACTTATTTGACAACCCTTTACAGTAAAGTTAAGTTCTACACAATCCGCCAAAATACCATTCAACAAGGTTGCAATAAAATCAAGACTCAAATTTTCTTCTTCAATTTTGAATCCCAAAGATGTAGCTCCTTTACAGAGCACATCCAATGCTTTTTCGTTTGCTTGTTTTGCATCCGTTACTTCAATGTCTTGCCTTACAAACCAGTCGTTTGTAGCTTTTGTACCACGCACGTAAGGAAATGTTCCCGGCACAACTTCGGTTGTTTTCAGGTTTTCAATATCCTCTGCACGATAGAAGGGCAAAACGTTGAAACTTTCGTTGGTTTTCCAAACAAGCTTTTTATTAAAATCAGCTCCTTTGAGGTCAGCTGTAACTTTTTCCATCCATTGCTCGGTAGCAATCGCAGGAAAATCAGCCAATAAATTCATTTTTTTTTCTGCCATAATATAATTAGGTTTTCATAATTTCTAAGCGACTGCAAAATTAGTACTTTCAGTTGGTATTCACTCAGATTTTTGTTGAAATGACGAATAATTATAGAAATTTTTCTTTAATGGAGACAATAAAAATGTGTTTTCTTTATTTTCCAAAATTTCAGTATTTCATTTTCAACTAAATAATCGTTTAATCCATTCAACAATTTTAATACATCTAAATGATAGAGCGTATAATTTTCTACAAACATAATGAATTGTGAAAGAATATTTTATCAAAATTAAAAATTGTATCCTAATTTAGTACAAAATTTGACCAAAAATCGACAAACTTTGCTTTTACACTTTCTGATTTCAATATATAATTGTATCTTTGGTCGACCAATTCAAAAGTCAATTTAAAAAGCAAAATATCAAGAAACTAAAATACACAAATTATGAAAACAAATTATGAATTGAGGTATGCATCACACCCTAATGATGCAAAAAGTTACGATACTTCGCGACTGAGAAAAGAGTTTTTGGTAGAAACTATTTTCACAAAAAACGAAGTAAATATGGTTTATACCATGTACGATAGATTAGTGGTTGGTGGTGCAATGCCTGTAAATGAAGTGCTTGTATTAGAAACTATCGAGCCTTTGAAATCAGAATTTTTCCTTTCACGTCGTGAATTTGGTACTTACAATGTAGGTGGAGCCGGACGTATTACTGTTGATGGAGTAGTTTTTGAGCTCGGATATAAAGAAGCCCTGTATTTGGGTGCGGGCGATCGGAATGTAAGTTTTGAAAGCGTAGATGCTAAAAATCCAGCTTTATTTTATTTCAATTCAGCGCCTGCACACAAAACTTTCCCTGACCGTAAAATTACCAAAGCAGATGCGATAGTAATGGAGTTGGGATCTTTGGAAACAGCTAATCACCGAAACATCAACAAAATGTTGGTATGTCAAGTATTAGAAACCTGTCAACTACAAATGGGAATGACCGAATTGGCTCCCGGAAGTGTCTGGAATACCATGCCTGCACACACCCACAGCAGACGTATGGAAGCTTATTTCTACTTTGAAGTTCCTGAAGGAAATGCAGTTTGCCACTTTATGGGCGAACCTACTGAAACTCGTCATATTTGGATGGCAGGAAATCAAGCTGTAATTTCGCCGGAATGGTCGATTCACTCAGCAGCTGCAACTAGTAATTATACTTTTATTTGGGGTATGGCTGGTGAGAACTTGGATTATAGCGATCAGAATTTCTCTAAAAACACAGACCTTCGATAAGGATATTTACAATTTTATACATAGCCCCCTAAATCCCCCAAGGGGGAATTAAAGATTAGTCTTTTCTTTTAAATATAAAACATAACAAGCCTACTCAAATTAGGCATTAAAACAAAAATAAAATTATGAATCAATTTGATTTAACAGGAAAAATTGCCCTCGTTACTGGAGGTTCTTACGGCATTGGTTATTCTATCGCAAGTAGTTATGCAAAAGCAGGAGCTATCATTGTTTTCAACGACATCAATCAGGAAATGGTGGACAGAGGGTTGGCAGCTTATGCAGCCGATGGCATCAAAGCACATGGTTATGTGGCCGATGTTACCAACGAAACACAAATCAACGAAATGGTTGCCCAGATTGAAAAAGAAGTGGGCACCATTGACATTTTGGTAAATAACGCAGGAATTATCAAACGTATTCCAATGCACGAAATGTCCGCTGCTGAGTTCCGTCAGGTAATTGATATTGACCTCAACGGTCCATTTATCGTAGCCAAGGCTGTATTGCCAGCAATGATGAAAAAACGTTCAGGAAAAATTATCAACATTTGTTCTATGATGAGCGAATTAGGTCGCGAAACAGTATCAGCTTATGCAGCAGCAAAAGGTGGACTAAAAATGTTGACTAAAAACATTGCTTCGGAATATGGCGAATTCAATATTCAATGTAATGGCTTAGGCCCTGGTTATATCGCTACACCTCAAACTGCTCCATTGCGTGAAGAAGGACATCCATTCAACTCATTTATTATTGCCAAAACACCTGCAGCTCGTTGGGGAACTCCAGAGGATTTAGCTGGACCAGCAGTATTTTTAGCATCAAAAGCATCCGACTTTGTAAACGGACATATATTGTATGTAGATGGTGGAATTTTGGCCTATATCGGTAAACAACCTAAGTAATTTGCCCATGAAAAGTATAGTAAATATTTGTTTGGCTTCGCTCCTATCCATTTCGGGCGTTTTTGCACAAAAATCTATTGTTGTAACCAACACATCTGATTTAAACCGAATTGGAGAATTAGTTGAGTTGAAAGTTGATGCTAAAAAAGACAGCAAACTGAGAAACCCGTTTATAATAAAAAATGAAAAGGGTGAAGAAATTGGCTATCAATTAGTTTTGGACGACATGAACGAAATTACTGCGTTGTTGTTTCAAGCCAATGTTAAAGCAAAATCTTCAAGCACTTTTTCTATTCTATCAGGAAAACCGGCAACTGTAAAAGCTAAAACTTTTGGTCGTCAAATTCCGGAACGAAAAGATGACTTTGCTTGGGAAAATGATTTTGCTGGTTATCGTATGTACGGACCCGCCCTTGCCAAGGACAATCCAAGCAATGGGATTGATTTCTGGGCAAAAAAAACGGATGACCTAATTGTGAATGAGTTTTACGATGGTGAACTCAAACATGGTTTATCGTATCACAAGGACAGAGGGCGTGGATTAGATTTCTACAAAGTGGGTCACACATTGGGTTGTGGAGGAATTGCTCCCTATATGAACGAAACGCTTTGGATTGGAAATCATTACGACCATTTCAAAGTAAAAGAAGACGGACCTTTGCGTACCATTTTCACCTTATTTTACGATTCGCTTCTGGTGGGTAACGAGTATTACAAACATACAATCACGATTACCGCCTATGCAGGTTCTTTGATGAATAAAGCTGAGGTTACTTACATCGGGAAATCTCAAAAAATGCAACTTGCACCAGGTATTTTTCTACATGATGGAAAAGGAAGTATTAAAAACCTGATTAATTCGGAATGCTTTATTTTATGTAAATCTAATGGATATTTAACCTATGCCGAGAATGCAGTTTCTGAATTCAAAGAGCCATCGGGTCGTAATTATGTAGGGGTTTTCATTGACGTTAAAGGCAAATTGACCGACAAACTGACTAAGGATCATTCCTTAATGCTTGCTGATTATACTGTTGGTAAAGAATTCACTTACTATTTTGGTGCAGGCTGGGATAGTTGGAAATTCCCCACTGATAAAGATTGGGTTGCGGCAGTAGATAATTTTTCTCAGACCGTAAAGAAACCTTTGAAAGCTAAGATTGTACGATAAGAATATAGCTTATTAGCTTATAAAAAATCAATTAATCCCTGTTTTTAATCAAAATAGGGATTTTTTTTCTTGATTCATTTTAAATTAGCTAATTTTGCAATTCAAAAAAAAATTGGTAATGTGAAGGAAATAATGTAGGTCAAAAATCAATTATAATATCATCATTTATAATCATTTCATCCCTATGGGATTTAGACATAGATTTTGGTTTGTTTTTCTATAATCATTACATCTTCTATAATCTTGTCATCCCTTTGGGATTTAAGACTTGGCTTTGATCTATTTTTTCTATAATCATTACATCTTCTATAATCTTGTCATCCGTTCGGGATTATTGGTTTGGTATTGGTTTGTTTGCTATAATCTTGTCATCCC
>JBBSCW010000171.1:0-7446 GCA_038249855.1 Bacteroidales bacterium | reverse complement strand
CTGAACCTAGAAGCTCTGATTTTTTTTCAAATTCATAGTTTTGAAACCATGAGACAACTTTCAAAGCTTTGTAAATTGCGTTATCACCTTCGTTGCGTGCAGCATGTCCAGCTTTTCCGTAACAAGTACAATCTAATACCATCAAACCTTTTTCGGCTACTGCCAAATGCATTTCTGTAGGTTCTCCCACGATGGCAAAATCAATTTTCGGTAGTTCTTTTATCAGACTTTCAATCCCATTTTTTCCTGAGACCTCCTCTTCGGCAGTAGCAGCAAATATCAGATTATAAGGTTGTTCGTGTTGAGTCAGATGAAAATATGCTTGTAGTAAACTTACCACACTCGCTCCGGCATCGTTACTTCCCAAACCATACAATTTATCCTCCTCAATGCTTGCTGAATAAGGATTGCGAACCCATGCAGAAACGGGCTTAACAGTGTCGATATGTGAATTTAGCAATATTGTAGGGCGAGCCATATCAAAACCTGGACTCATTAACCAAACATTATTGCCACTACGTGAAGCGATATAGCCTTTCGTTTCGAGATGCTTTTCAAGCATATCGGCAGCTACATTTTCTTCGCGACTAAATGAAGGGATGGAAATAAGTTCGCTTAGTAATGCAATGGCATCGTTGGCAAGTTCTGAAATCATTTATTTTCTATCAGTTTTTGATTTATTAGCCATATCCTCAAAACATCAATCCAATTATCTGCTGGGATTCCTCTTTTTCGCATTCCAAAACCATGTCCACCTTTATCGTATTCTTGCAATTCAGCCGAAACACCTTTTTCATGTAAAGCTTTCAGCAAATTTCGGCTATTAGCAATCGGTACCGCTCCATCATCTTTAGCATGAACCATAAAAGTAGGAGGAGTTTTCTTTGTAACTTGCAGTTCGTTAGAGTATAATTTTACCAAATCGGCGGTTGGTTTATTCCTCATCAGATTATTCCTTGAGCCTTTATGTGTGTAAGTTGAATCCATTGTAACCACTGGATAACCTAGAATCATAAACGCTGGACGTTGTTTTTTTGTTTTGAAATGTGTTCCCACAGTAGAAGCTAAATGTCCGCCTGCCGAAAAACCCATGATACCAATTTTCTTTTTATTGATATTCCATTCTTTGGCACGCTTATGAATAATTTCAATAGCTGTTTGTGCATCTTTTAGTGGAATGTTGTCATGTCCGTTGGGCATGCGATAATATAGCACAAAAGCTGTTACACCTATTTTATTAAGCCATTCTGCAAACTCCGATCCCTCTTTAACTTGCGATACTCCACCATAACCGCCTCCTGGACAGATTATTACAGCAGTTCCGTTGGCTGTTTCTTTGGCAGCAGGATAAGCATACATCCTTGCATCTGAAATGTCAACAATAAACTCTTTGTCTCTGAAACTTTCCGGTTTCTGAAGTTCATTACTTTCTTTGGGTCCGTTAGGGTAAAGTTTTATTTCCTGTTGTGCAGAAACCAATGTGAATGTCATCAGAAGAATGAGTAATAGTTTGATTTTGTTATACATAATGTTTTTTTTGAAATTATACACCAAGAATAATATTGGCATCAATATTTAGTTTCCTATTCAAATCACGTGCAACTTTTAGAGTTGGCTCACTCTTTCCACTTAAATACTCACTAATTCGCGAAGGACTTACTCCAAGTAATTCAGATAGTTTTACTTGATTAAGCTTCATTTCATACATGCGTAACTTGATAATATCAGCCAATGTTGGTTTTTTAATTGGAAAATACTCTTCCTCATAATCAGCCACTAAATTAGATAAAATAGTTAATTCAACTAATTCCTTGTTTGTAGATGGCGTTTCATTATCAACTAATTGCAGCAATTCTTCAATTCTTGAAAAGCTAACTTCATATTCTATTTCAGTTCTTAATTTTGTCATAGCTTTAGATATTTGTACAGTTTATTTTGTCATAAGCAGAATGTGTCCCAATAAAGCGAACATAAACCATTTTATTTTGAAAAAGTACTATTGCAACCAAACGGTAATCATTACCTTTTATGTTAAAAACAAAGCGATTATTTCCAACATAATCTACTGAATTAAAAGCTGTTTTTATGTCGTTAAAACATGTCCATTCGGCTTTTGATGTTTTTACATACCATTCTTCAAGTGCAGTTTTTGAATCAGCATGTTTAGTATAGAAAATACTTACTGCTTTATGGGTTAAAACTCTCATTTGATTGAAATTTACGACAAAGATAATATCTATATTTTGAAAAACAAAATAAAATTCCGAAATATGTAATTACTTAACTGATTTTTGTACCCGATTCAGTGTGAATCAAATCAGCTCTTGTGATAATTACTTGTTTTACACCAGCTTCAATGGCTTCGAAAGCATTTTCGAGTTTGGGAATCATACCGCCCGAAATAATACCTTCGCTTACATATTTTTCAAAAAGAAAAGGTGTAATTTCTGAAATAACACTTTCGTCATCATTTTCGTCTAGCAAAACTCCTTTTTTCTCAAAACAATACATCAAGCTAACATCAAAATATGGAGTTAAAGCTTTAGCTGTTTCCCCAGCAATCGTATCGGCATTGGTATTGAGCATATTACCCATTTTATCATGAGTCAATGGTGCTAATACAGGTACAATATTTTTCGATAGCAAATCGGCAATAATTTCAGCATTTACTTCTTTTACATCACCCACAAATCCATAATCCACTTCTTGAACCGGTCTTTTTTCGGAACGGATAATATTCAAATCGGCTCCAGTCAACCCTAAAGCATTTACGCCTAAAGCTTGCAGCCCAGCCACAATTTGTTTATTTACCAAACCACCATACACCATGGTTACAACATTCAGTGTTTCTTGGTCGGTAATTCTTCGTCCGTTCACCATTTTACTCTCTATCCCAAGTCGGGTAGCCATAGCTGTAGCCGAGCGACCACCGCCATGAACAAGGATTTTATGTCCTTCAATTTTTGAGAAATCGGAGAGTAATTGTTTCAAAGATTGCGGCTCTTCTACTATTTTACCACCAACTTTGACTATAGTAATTTTTATCATGCGCTATTTATCAGAATTTTATCATGGAATGAATATCTTCAACTCCGTGTAAATGAGGTCGCCCACCAAGAAATTCTAATTCAATCATGAAACTTACAAAAATAGCTGAGGGATTGAATTTATTAATCAACTTAATTGCTGCTCCTGCACTGCCTCCTGTCGCCAATAAATCGTCGTGTAGCAAAACTACGTCCGTTTCGTCAATCGAATCTTTGTGAATTTCGAGTGTGTCTACCCCATACTCCAATTCATATTTAACTTTGTAGGTTTCCGCTGGCAATTTTCCTGGTTTACGCATTAACACGAAACCAGCTCCCAACTTATAAGCCAAAATACTTCCGAGTACAAAACCACGACTTTCAACACCTACAACCTTGGTTATTCCCTTATCTTTGTAGTATTTATATAAATCGTCGACAATAAATTTCAATACTTCGGCATCTTTCAGTGCCGTAGTTATATCTTTAAATAAAATACCCTGTTTCGGAAAATCCGGTACAGTGCGTATTGACGCAATTACTTGTTCTAAATTGACCACCTTGCCCCCAAAAGAGGGATTTGAAGAAGCCGTTTCTGTATTTGGAATCATATTCTTGATTTGTTTTTTATTCCCCTTTAGGCTTCGACGTGAGCTCAGCCGAACGGGTTAGGGATTGTTCTAATAATCTTTTTATAACCACCTGTGCCGAAATTTCACGATTGGCAGCTTGTGGAATTACAATGGATTGTGGACTTTCGATTACATCATCGGTAACTATCATATTCCTACGAACAGGCAAGCAGTGCATAAAGTGTGCATTATTGGTAACTGCCATTTGGCGTTCGCTCACCGTCCAATTCCGATCGGTACAGAGGATTTTACCGTAATTTGGATCCTGAAATGCTGCCCAGTTTTTGGCATAAATAAAGTCAGCACCTTCAAAAGCTTTCATTTGATTATACTCCACTTTTGCTCCACGTGCAAATTGAGGCGCTAATTCGTAACCCTCGGGATGCGTAATTACAAAATCAACATTTGCTTCATTCATAAAGTCAGCAAATGAGTTGGGAACTGCCTGCGGCAATGCTTTCGGATGAGGAGCCCACGTTAAAACCACCTTTGGTCGAGCTGTTTTTTTGTATTCTTCAATGGTAATCAAATCGGCGAAAGCCTGTAAAGGATGAGTAGTTGCCCCCTCCATACTGAATACAGGTTTTCCTGAATACTGAATGAATTGATTGATAATAGTTTCTTGATAATCAAATGCTTTGCTCTCAAATTGGGCAAATGCACGAACACCTATCACATCACAATAACTGGCCATTACTGGAATAGCTTCCAAAATATGTTCGGGTTTATCGCCATCCATTATCACGCCACGTTCGGTTTCTAATTTCCAAGCTCCGGCATTTACGTCAAGCACCATGGTATTCATACCTAAATTCATTCCAGCTTTTTGGGTACTCAGTCGTGTTCTTAAACTAGAATTAAAAAAAACCATCAGCAAAGTTTTATTTTCGCCAATATGTTTATAAGCAAAACGATTCTGCTTGATTTCCAAAGCTTCTCTGACTGCCTCTTGTAAATTCCCAAGGTCTGTTACGTTTGTATATGATTTGCCCCTAACTCGTTCGGCTGAGCTCACGTCGAAGCCTGAAGTGGAATTGAGATTACTTTTGTTAGTTTCCATTGTTCTATTAATCAGCTATATAATTCTTTTTTTTACTCCCATTTAGGGGTTGGGGGTTGGTTTAATCATTTTGGCTCCATCACAATCAGTGGCACCAACATTTCTTCCAATGAAATACCGCCGTGTTGAAAAGTGTTTTTATAATAACTTACGTAATGATTGTAATTATTTGGATACGCAAAAAAATCATCTTTTCCAGCAAAAATGTAGGCCGAACTCACATTCGGGCTTGGTAATCCTATTTTGGCGGGTTGGGTAACCTCAAAAACTTCCTTTTTATTGAAACTCAAATTTTTGCCTACTTTATAACGCAAATTTACGTTGGTATTTTTGTCACCAATTACTTTGATTGGATTTGAAACTTGAATTGTTCCATGATCGGTAGTAAAAATTACCTTGAATCCACGTTTCGAAATGGCTTTCATCAATTCATAAGTGGGCGAATGTTTAAACCATGAAAGTGTCAAAGATCGATAAGCGTGTTCATCATTGGCCAATTCCCGCATCATTTTCGATTCTGTACGGGCGTGCGAGAGCATATCAATAAAATTCAACACAATAACATTCAGCTGGTTACTATCCAATCTCGGCAATTGTTCAATTACCTTTTCGCAATACGATGATTCATTTATTTTATGGTAAGAAAAACTGTAATTCTTACGATAACGTTGCAGTTGAGTTTGAATCAAGTCCTTCTCATTCATATTTTTACCTTCTTCTTCATCTTCTTCTACCCATAATTCTGGAAACATTTGCTGAATTTGTAGGGGCATAAGTCCTGAGAAAATTGAATTACGAGCATATTGAGTAGCGGTAGGCAACATCGCACAATACATTCCTTCATCAGTAAAAGTAAAGAATTCGCTCATCAGTTCGCGAATGATTTTCCATTGATCGTAACGGAAATTATCTACCAAAACGAAAAATACTTTTTCACCAGCATCGAGCATTGGGAAAACCTTCTTTTTAAATAAGTCAGGACTAATTAGCGGACGACTTTCAGGATTTTCAAACCAAGATTCATAATTCCGTTTGATAAATTTCACGAACGTACTATTGGCCTCGGTTTTCTGCATTTTCAGCATTTCATCCATGCCATTGTCTGTTTCCTCCAACTCTAGTTCCCAATAAACCAATTTTTTATATACCTCTACCCAATCATCGTAGGTCAGCGAGTCGTTGATTTGAACTCCAATTCGTCCAAACTCAGAGCGATAAGACGAAGTGGTATGTTCGGAGATTATTTCTTTTTTGTGAATATTCTTTTTAAGTGTCAATAGTATCTGGCTGGGATTTACTGGTTTTGTAAGGTAATCCGCAATTTTATTCCCAATCGCCATGTTCATTATATTTTCCTCTTCGCTTTTGGTAATCATCACCATCGGCACGTCGGGGTCAATTTCCTTAATCAATGCTAAGGTTTCCAACCCGCTGAGCCCAGGCATGTTTTCGTCGAGGAAAATGATATCAAAACTCTCTTCGTGACAAAGATCTACGGCATCTTTCCCATTACTCGCAGTTACGACTTCATATCCTTTTTCTTCCAGAAAAAGTACGTAAGCTCGTAATAAATCTATTTCATCGTCGGCCCAAAGTATGCGGTCTTTTTTCATAATTAATTCAAATAATACTGTTGCATAAATTCAAAATAGGTGGTCATGGCATCTTTTTGCATCATAATATTCAGGTTTTTCTGACTGCCTATCAGGTTCCTGTAATCAGCTCCTTTTAATGGTTCAAACAGTGAACGTTCTTTTACCATTCTCAATAAATATGATTTTGCTAAATTAGCATCAGCAAATGGACCGATAAGCACAACTTGCATCGTATTCACTTTCTCATTGTTTATCTTTAAGTTCAACATGCTGTAATTCTGTGAATTATAAATATTAAAAACTGTTTTTAACTTGTCGAGATCGAATGTTCCAGTTAACACAGCGATTGAAACATAATGAGGTTCATTGGCGCGATAGCCAAAAAGATTTTTAAATAATGGTACAACTTCTTCTACCGGTTCAACTACTTTTGGTTTTTGCGGTGATGGTTCGATTTTCGTTTCAGTTAGCTGTTTTGGTTCTTCTTTGGTTATTGGCTTTTTAGGGTCAATAATGGATTTTGATTCCACAATTTTTTCAGTTGGAGTAACAGTAGCCTTTTTATCTGCAAAATCTTTTTCAATTGCTATTGGATCGGCTTTTTTAGTTGTAGCTACCAATTTATTATTTTGAATAGTTTTGGAACCAAGATTTTTATCTTTGAATGCCAAATACGAATCTAAATTTGAAATAGATCGCATGATACCATAATTTTCTTCCGAAATAATAATTTTTGTTGCATTCATTTCGCTAAACAAACTGGCTATTTCTGGATCTTTTTCAATAGAGTTTAGATACCATTCAGTTTCGTCGAATGATTCAAAGTTGGTAATAGACAATGAATTTCGAACACTATCGAATTTAGCACTTACTAAGTCAAAATCTTTCACCATAAAGCGCGTGAAATTATATGAAGCTACGTTGAAAAGTAACTTATTCATATTGACAGATGAAGTGTCAACCAACAAAATCAAGCGATGTTTAAGGGTTTTATCAGCTGAATAAGTCTTTTTAGTTTCCTCAATTTGTTGTGCATCAACTGCATTGTCCCTGCGAGTGAGTAAAGTTCCATGTGTTGAACCTTTTGTCGATTCGCGACCTTGCAGCATCAAAGCCAAAATATCTTTGGACAT
>JBBSCW010000170.1:0-7477 GCA_038249855.1 Bacteroidales bacterium | reverse complement strand
TAAGATAATATTACAAATAGAAATTTGCCTCAACACAACCAACTCATAGACAGTGTACAGCATAAAATTTAGCATAAAAGGCATTAATTACTTCCAATACAGCATCAAATTATGAAACAAAATTGCTTACTTTGTGAATACAATTAGAATAGTTTTCATCACACTGCAACATGCAACAAATCACCAAAATAGCCGATTCGGTTCATCTCGATTTTTACACGGCCAATACAAGTTCGCATACACCCTTGCCATTTGTAGAGGGCGGCATAGTGGCTGGGTTTCCAAGTCCGGCACAGGATTATATCGACTTGAAAATCGACCTCAATACTGAACTAATACGCAATCCTTCAAGCACTTTCTACGCACGTGTTAAGGGAAGTTCGATGCAAGATGCGGGCATCATGGACGGCGACATATTGGTGATTGATAAAAGTCTTGAACCGCAGGATGGCGACACGGCAGTATGTTTTATCGATGGCGAATTTACGCTGAAATACATCAGATTAGAGCCAGATGCTGTTTATTTAGTACCTGCCAATCCGAACTTTAAACCGATAAAAGTAACCGAAGAAAATAATTTTTGCATCTGGGGAATTGTAACTTTCTCCATTAAAAATCACAAAAGAAACTAAGTTCAACGATGTACGGCCTGATTGATTGTAATAATTTCTACGCTTCCTGCGAGCGGGTTTTTCAGCCTTCACTCAACGGAAAGGCTATTGTTGTTTTATCCAACAACGATGGCTGCGTCATTGCACGCTCGGCCGAAGCAAAGTTACTCGGAATTCCGATGGGCGAGCCGGCATTCAAGTTGAAAGACTTAATTGAAACCAATCAGGTAGCCGTTTTTTCGTCGAACTATGTGCTTTATGGTGATATGTCGCATCGGGTAATGACGACCATCCGAGGATTTGTTCCAGAAATGGAAATTTATTCCATCGACGAAGCATTTCTTTTGTTCAATGGATTTGAGAATCTCAATCTCAACAACTTAGGCGCAAAATTGGTGCAAACCGTAATGAAAAACACAGGAATTCCTGTGAGTCTGGGTATTGCATCTACCAAAACCTTAGCCAAAGTGGCCAATAAATTCGCCAAAAAGTACAAAGCTTATCAGGGAGTTTGCATAATAGATACCGACGAAAAACGAGAAAAAGCATTGAAACTGACTCAGATTAGCGACATTTGGGGAATCGGACGAAGTTATTCCAAAAAACTACAATATTACAGCGTCAATACCGCTTGGGATTTTACGCAACGTAGCAAAGCTTGGGTTCGGCAAAATATGGGCGTAGTGGGCGAACGAATCTGGCTCGAATTGCGTGGCACGCCTTGCATCGAAACTGAAATGCCCAAGTCGAAAAAAAGTATTTGTACCTCGAGGAGTTTTGGGGAAAAGTTAACAACCATTGAACCTATCTCGGAAGCTGTGGCGAACTTTGCGGCTTCGTGTGGCGAAAAATTACGGCTGCAAAAATCGACTGCCAATGTGATTATCGTGTTTATCGAAACTAATCCTTTTGCCACCAATCAAGCTCAATACTACAATCAAGTCGTACTGCAATTACCAGTTTCGACCAACGACAGCACAGAATTGATTTATTATGCCGAACAAGGACTGAAAAAAATCTTCAAAGCTGGATATAAGTATAAAAAAGCCGGAGTCATCGTAAGTGAAATTGTACCGGAACGACCTTTTCAGGCCGACTTATTCGACACAAGAGACCGCACGAAATACAACAAAGTAATGGTTGTGATGGACAAACTGAACGCATCTTACGGTCGACAAAAAGTAAAGATTGCCACACAAGGTTTCGACAGAAAATGGAAACTGAAAAACGAACAATTATCGCCTTGCTATACTACTAATATTAGGGATATTATGATGGTGAAGGTGGAGTAGTTAATAAAAGAGTAGACAAGGAAACGAGGAAACAAGTAGACGGAAGTTTAGAAGTTGGATGAAGTTGCTGAAGTTAAAAGCGCTTAATACGAAGGCACGGGAAGTTGCAATTATGCCGCCAAGGCAAAACTGCTACGCTGCGTTGCAGTATTGTATCTGCCCGATAATAAAGCTCATTAGCAGTTGTCAAGGATTCCTTGACAACCGCTAATGACGGTAACTCACTCTCTTTAAAACAATTATTAATGTACAAACTGATATTTTACTTTGTTTGCATAAAAAAC
This sequence comes from Bacteroidales bacterium, assembly GCA_038249855.1. Lineage (GTDB taxonomy): Bacteria > Bacteroidota > Bacteroidia > Bacteroidales > Paludibacteraceae > Paludibacter. Next base: position 5,290 of record JBBSCW010000170.1, on the reverse strand, counting down.
GTAGCCATTTGCTGTTGGGTGAGCCAAACTGTATCTTCTTCTATTCTTACCTCAATGCGTTCAGTTAGTTCACTCGGCTGATAAAGTACTATTTCGTTCATTATTTTGTAATTTCTAAGTATTTATTCGCAACTACGTCTTGAATATGGAAAGCTGGTGGAACATACCGATCACAGATAGCGACTTATCTATACTTATCGGTAAGATTTCCTTTTAGCTTCGACATAGCGAAGACGCTATGCCGAACAACGTGCACTGAACCATACACTACGGCGAACACGGGTGGGATTAAAAACAAATCCCGCCGACCAGTGGTTAGTGCTTTGATTAAATATATTTTTGAATTTCATCTTGAAAATTTGCTCCAAATAGTTTTTAAAAGACCTGATACAAATATAAAACCTATCCCCACAACGAGTCGATAATCTTTGAAAATACTATTTGGAACTAAATTTGTTAATCCAACTATCAGAATAATCAAACACAAAATCCAAATTAAAACCAAAACAATCAATACAATATTTCTCATTTATTTATAATTATTTAGTTTATTTAAAGTAATTAGAGACGATGTTACTAATAACTTTAAATAATGATGATAATTTAAGTCTTACGATTTTTTATAGCACATGCAATAGAAATTGCAGCTGCAGTTTGCCATATAAAAGCTGTTTCAACGAATAACGCAACAGATACCCAGCCGTGATTAGAATAAGCATCGCGAATACAATCGGCAACAGCTTGACCATTTATTTTTTGAATAGGTAAAATTGATGTTGGATAAATATCTGGCACTTTATTAATAGCCTCATAACCAATTATATATTGATCATCTTTATAGTTAATAAGCAACGTTTGTACTAGTTCCAAGTTTGAACTATAGTATGTAACTTTTGCTCTAGAATCAGAAATTGTTTCAGATTTAACAATCAGACTATTCACAATCGAGTCGTTAGATTAACTCCAGTTTTTTGTTGGGAACTTTGCCTATGTATAGCTGCTATTTAGGCCCCCGAGCTATCGGGATACCCATGCATAAATTATTAGGCCTTTGTTCTTCTGACAATACGTTAACGATTCGAGTATAATGTGTTTGTAAATGGGACGAGTAAAAATATCCACCCAATCTACAACCGTATCAGTTGTAAAAAACACATCTCCTTCAATACGATTTTTTATATCCATATCTACCCCATGTTTTAGTAGTTACAATCAATTACTGTTAATAAAGAACGGATTGAATCCCGATAGCTATCGGGAAAGAATATTTAGGAGGTGGGATTAAAAACAAATCCCACCGTCCAGGGTTGCTTTTTATTTTCCACTCAATGAGTAATGAGCTTTACTGGTTGCCGCGGATTTGTTTATAAACTGCTTTCTGTAGACAAAAGTCCCGATAACAAATATCAGTTTTTGAACTTCTGAATTTGGGAAATATCATGAAGGATGTGATGTCTTTTTTATATTTACTTGATTACCTGAACTTTAACAAATCTACCAAACTCTTTAATTATCAATATGAATATCTCTAAATCCTAAAAAGTAAAGAATCCCATCAAGCCCAATAGTAGAAATGGACTGACTGGCATTTTCTTTTACTTTAGGTTTGGCATGAAAGGCTATTCCAAGTCCAGCAATACTGAGCATAGGCAGGTCATTGGCACCATCGCCAACTGCAATAACTTGTTCCAAATCAATTTTTTCGACCTGTGCTATTAGTTTCAATAATTCTGCCTTTCGTTTTCCATCAACGATATCACCCACATGTTTACCGGTTAGTTTTCCATCGATGATTTCCAGTTCATTGGCATAAACGTAATCTACATCAAATAATTTTTTCAGGTGATTTCCAAAATAAGTAAACCCGCCTGATAAGATGGCAATTTTATAACCGCATTTTTTCAAAATTGTCATCAATCGCTTTGCACCTTCCATAATGGGCAGATTTACAGCTATTTCTTCCATTACTTTCACGTCTAATCCTTCCAACAAACTGATTCTTTTGATAAAGCTTTCGCTAAAATCCATTTCGCCTCGCATGGCCAATTCGGTTATTGCACGAACCTCTTCGCCTACTCCTGCGCGCTCGGCAAGTTCATCAATTACTTCAGTTTTAATCAAGGTCGAATCCATATCAAAACATATCAAACGACGATTACGACGAAAAATATCATCTTTTTGAAATGAAATATCAATATCCAATTCACCAGAATATTGCATAAATTTTTCCGACAATACTTTTTTGTGCTGCAATTCTCCCCGCACCGAAAGTTCAATACATGAGCGGATTGAAACATCATTTTCTAAATTAATAGGTAATCTACCAGTCAATCTTTTTATAGAATCAATATTCAGATTTTCATCATTAATTGCTTTCGTTACTATTTCTAATTGCTTGGCAGTTATCACTCTTCCGAGAATTGTAACAATATAGCGACCTGCACCCTGTCGGTTTACCCAATTATTATATTGCTCGGTGCTTACAGGTGAAAACCGTACATTGATATTTATTTCGGAACATTTAAACAATATTTCTTTCAATGCATTGCCCGAATTGACTTGATCGGGAATTTTCACAAGGATCCCCAATGAAAGAGTGTGATGAATATCAGCTTGTCCAATATCGAGTATTGTTGCATCATAATTACCTAATATACTGGCAATTGTTGTTGTCACACCAGGCTTATCTTCCCCTGAAATGCTGATTAAAATTATTTCGCTGTTTGGCATAGTTGTATAAAGAGTTTGGCAGTTGAACGATTTTGATTTATTTAAAATATGAAATTATATTCATCACAATTTCTTAAATGTTTCCTATTTCTGCTTTTCAGCTTTTTTCAGAACATCCAAAGTCCTGCAAAGGTAAGCAAACCATCCAGTATGAGCAACTCACAGCCAAAGCTATACGTGCAGAGATTTTCACTTATATTATTGGCAATCTGTAGAAAATCTGAGATAAAACAGCCAGAAATGGAATCATTTACACTTGGTTTTCAACATGCTAAACAAACCCTTATCTTTTTGGATATTGCATTCAATAAGTAAAAAATTGCTCTGGTTGGTGGGATTTATCAATATTCCCAACAGTCAATATTAGCATTGCAAGATTGAAAATTGATAATATATCATGCAGGAACGTGCAAGCGTGAAATATGTAAGTTTTTAAACTTAGGATGTAATAGTTTATGATTTTGGAAATGCTAGTTTTGCGTAGGAATTATCATTGTCACCATTATTTAAAGTGCGAACCAATCGATGAAAAAAATACTGATAGCTTTTCTTTTTGTTTTAATGTATGCTGCATCGTCTGCAAGTGGCATCCCGAACAACTTTATTTTTCCTGAAATGGTTCCATCCCAATCTTTTGAATTGCTAACTAAAGTTGCAGACGATACTAAGAAGGATGCAGACAAGCAAGCTGTTATTGACCAAGTTACGAAAGACGTCTTTACAAATTTTGCGAATAAAATTGACTCTCTAAAAAAATATATTAGACGAGAAAGTTTAATGATTTATATAGATAATTACTTAAAAGACGAAACAGCTAAAATCGAATTGCAGATTGCAGATAAGACTTATGTGAAGCGCTATGCTAGTACTGAAAAAGAGTGGGTGGATACAGATTATGCTGAAGTTGCAGCCAAACTTAAAGTGCAAACTCTGGATAGATTAAAGGAAATAATGATAGACATCCAGAAGTCTACTCCAGGTTTGTACACGATGACAGACGAAAAACTGAGGTTGCTTGAAAAGAATATTCGTGAAGAAATTGATGTTGATATTCCCTGAAATCCCTGATTGGGAGTTACCGAAAAAGAAAATGAAAAACCAAGTTGTTGTTAGCGTCTAAAAACCTGTTTTTGTATGAAATAGCGTCCCGATTTTCCAGCACCAACGGGAACAATTTAATCCGCTTACATATACTTTTCATATCCTATATAATGCTCATTACCAAAATACTATTAGTTACATACATCACTGATTATTAGGTAAGCTCATTAATTTGCACTACATTGCAATGTAGTTCGATGCTTACTAGATTTAAAATAGCCGGACAAAGTATTAAATAAAATATTTTATTTAATAAACTAAATGGAGGAACTTATTATGGCAGCAGCCGGAAATAAAAAACCAAAGAAAACAACATCAGGTAAACACGTCAAACACGTACCATCATACCAAAATGATACAACTACAGTGGTTGAGAATGATTTAAAGAAGAAGAGAAAATAATTCTTTGTATATATAAGTCTCAGTTCTTGATAGTGAATAAAATTCTGTTTTTGTTCGGCGAGGTCTCTAGACTTCGCCGTGCTAGAATAAAAGCTTTGCTTTTGAGAGTACTTCAATATGGTGTTAGTTGAGTTTTGTAGCTATCAACATAAACTGTTCGTATCTATTTATTTCTCCTGGAATTCTTTCTCGTTCGAGCAGGTTGTAAGTATCTGTAGAAGCTACTTTAAAACCGTGGGCTTCAAATTGCGCACTAAGCTGATCAGTATCGAAACCCGTATGTGGAATTGGATCAAAGCGATGAAAAGAACCATCTTCGGTGCGTATATCTCCAACAACTATGATCGCATTAGGCTTGGTAATAGTATACAAATGAGCCAAAGTTGTATCAATATTGGCAATATGATGAAATGCCATGCAGGAGAACACAAAATCAATATCCACAGCTTGATATCCTGTAACTTCATCGTGAAGAATCTCCACATTCACATTTCCTGTAAGCTTCCGCTTCAACGCGTCGAGCATAGCTTCCGAAGTATCTTCAAATACTACCGATTTCAAATGGGGCAATAATTGCAATCCCACTAATCCAGTCCCCGCACCTATCTCTAAACCTTTCCACGAAGCTTTTAGAGCAACTTTCGAAAGAAGTGCTTCAACAAATTTCTGTGTCATTTCTACTTTGGATGGGTTGTCCCATTCGGCTGCTCTGTGAGCAAAATTATCATTAGTCATATTATCAGTTTTATGTTAACGTTGAACAATACCCAACAAAGAATGTTTAAACTAATTAACATTTTTCGGAATTTTAACGCTGTCTTTCTCTTCAGTGTTTCCAAATTCTCAATGGATGAAAAAGCATTTTACTATTATTTCTAATATTTATTCACCACCAATTCAACAAATTAATTGAATAATAAACACTTCCAAGCAAAAAAAATAACTACTTTTGTAACAATTTTGTACTGAAATTGTGCGATACATGCAAGCCATTGGAAAGCAAACACTTACAATTAAACTAAAAATATGAAAAAGATTATGATTTGTCTCAGTCTAC
>JBBSCW010000169.1:0-7492 GCA_038249855.1 Bacteroidales bacterium | reverse complement strand
CGCCCTGCCCATAACAAAATGCATATCGCATGGCGGGGGGACGTGTTGTGTTGTAGTTTTTGTTTCTTAATTTCGTCTCGTCTGGGGGGAGAATTAAATCTTTCAAAACCCGCCACGACAATATGCACCAACGTTGCCAGCCATAGGGTCGGGACAAATTGGTTTTCAAACAAAACGGCTAACTACTTACTAACAAAGATTTTCCACGTGGACAAGTGAACGGCTCGGTGACAACTGGGACTTGAAAGAATAAAAAGTGGGACAGGTTAAAAAGTAATACAGCCGACCCTTCGCATTTTTAAAAAGATTCTCCCCCGAAAGTCCCCCGCTTTTGGCACATGCCATAGCCGCGCAAACCCAGCGCGACACCCAAGCTATGGCAAGAGCCAAATCCCAACCGCACAAGAGGTGGACAAACAGTTTGAAATCCCTATTTTTGGATAATGTACTAAAAACAAGATGACTAAAGAACAGGCTCAAAAAAAAATAGGTGAATTGGTAGAACGGTTTGGTGAACAAATCGACTCCTATAAAAGGTCTGACTATAACGAGACGTTGACCCGTAGAGACTTTATTGACCCATTTTTTAAAGCATTAGGTTGGGACATTGACAACGAACAAGGTTATGCTGAGGCATACAGGGAAGTAATCCATGAAGACAGGGTAAAAGTTGGAACGGCCACCAAAGCTCCTGACTATTCATTCCGGCTTGTAGGCGGAAAGAGGTTGTTTTTTGTCGAAGCCAAAAAACCTAGTGTTGTAGTCAAAGATGATATTCTCCCCGCTTACCAGATAAGGAGATACGGATGGAGTGCCAAACTTCCGGTCAGTATCATTTCAGACTTTGAGGAGTTTGCTATTTATGATTGCACGAAAAAACCAAACCCAACCGACAAAGCATCGGTTGCCCGGATAAAGTACTTGACTTACAAAGACTATATCAAGGAGTTCGACTTCCTATGGGATGCCTTTAGTAAGGAACGAGTTTTAAAAGGAAGCTTTGACAAGTTTGTTCAGGGCAATGCTAGCAAAAAAGGCACGGCCACGGTTGACAAAGAATTTTTGCAATCGCTTGATAGTTGGCGAACCTACCTTGCCACTTCCATCAGTTGGAACAACAAGAACCTTGACGAAGACGAAATAAATTTTGTGGTTCAGCAGACCATTGACCGCATTATCTTTTTACGAATTGCAGAAGATAGAAGTGTGGAGCCTTACGGAAACTTGAAAAATGCATTAAAGCAAGGCGACTACTATCAAAATCTTTTTAGCATTTTCAAGGAGGCAGACGAGAAATACAACTCAGGTCTTTTCGATTTCAAAAAAGATAAAATCAGTAAAACACTTTCGGTTGACAACAAGGTTTTAAAAACCATTATCACCGAATTGTATTATCCCGAAAGCCCTTACGAGTTTTCTGTTTTATCAGTTGAAATTTTAGGGAGTGCTTACGAACAATTTTTAGGGAAGCAAATAAAAGTTGACAAGGCTCACCGTGCCCACATTGAAGAAAAAGCCGAAGTACGAAAAGCAGGCGGAGTCTATTACACGCCTCAATACATTGTTGAATACATAGTACAAAACACAGTCGGTAAATTAACAGAAGGCAAGACACCCAAAGAGATTAGCAAACTTAAAATTGTTGACCCTGCTTGCGGTAGTGGCAGTTTCCTTATTGGTGCTTACCAGTATTTGCTGGACTGGCATAAACATTATTATAGCGACAACGGCAAACCAAGCAAAGGTAAAAAAGACAATCCCCTAACTCCCGAAGGGAATTTGACAACCGGTGAGAAGAAAAGAATTTTGCTTAACAATATTTTTGGGGTTGATATAGATGTTAATGCGGTTGAAGTGACCAAGTTAAGTTTATTGCTCAAGTGCATGGAGGGCGAAACACAAGCGAGCATTGCCAACCAGATGAAGCTTTTTAATGAAAGAGTTTTACCAACACTTGACAGCAACATTAAAGATGGAAATAGTTTAGTTGATACAGATTTCTACGACAGTCAACTTGACTTTGGGGAAGAAAAGAAAATCAAACCTTTTAATTGGCAGAAAGGCTTTCCTGAAATGTTTAAGCAAGGTGGATTTGATGTTGTAATTGGGAATCCGCCTTATGCTTTAATTGGTTCTGATAGAAAAATAGAACAGGACTATTTTACTGCGGGTAGATATAAATTCAATGCTTACAAAATCAATCTCTATATCCTATTTCTTGAAAAAGGGCTCGGGCTATTAAAACAAGATGGCATATTAGGATACATAATACCCAAGTCGCTTGCGTTCAACACTTACTTTGACTCTACACGAAACAGAATATTAAAAGAGTATTGTATTCCAAGCATCGTAGAAATTAGAGAAAAGGTATTTGAAGATGCTGAAGTGGGTGATAGCATATTGTTCTTTGGACAAAGAAGTGCAAATCCTTTAAAAAATTTGCTTAACTATTACAAGGTAGAAAACATATATCCTGAGTTTAAGACCATTACTTCGTTCAGAACATATCAAAACATTCTTCTAAATGAATATGATGGTAGATTTTTCCCAACAGAAATAAAATTGAAAGTTGAAACAGTTCCTCTTAATAGCATATGTGATGTGTACAATGGGCTAAATCCGGGTAATGTTCGCCATATCCTTTTGTCAAACAAGCCAATAAATTCCAAACATAAGAAAATGCTGTTAGGTAGAGATATCCAGAGGTTTTTCCTTAAATGGTCAGGCACATGGGTTAATTATGATTTAGCTCTAAAAGATAAAATAAAACCATCTGATATAAAGTCAAAATCTGGAATGACTGCTCAAACGAAAGTAGATTTCGCATTACGTGATGAGAAAATTTATTTGGGACATAAAATTCTTGTTCGAAAAACGGCTGACAAAATAGTTGCAACTTTTGATGGTGATGAATTTTATTATGATAGCCTTTCATACGGAATAAAATTAAAAGAAAATGTGAGTATATCGCTTTTGTTAATACTTGGATTACTTAACAGTAAACTAATAAACTACATTCATGAAGGATTATCAGATAATAAGGATAAAGTCTTTGCAAAAGTACTAGCAACTAACCTTTCAAAACTCCCAATTCCTCAAAAGATAGTTTCATCAAATGGTTCAAAAGAATGGTGCGATGAAATTGTAAAATTGGTAGATCAACTTTTACAGTTGAGCGGAGACAAAACAGAAGTAAAACTTCAAACCAGACTATCGCAAGTTGAAAGCAAAATTGACTACTGTGCAAATAGAATAGACGAAATTGTTTATCAGCTTTATGAGTTGTCGGATGAAGAAATAAAAATTATTGAAAGTAGCATATAATCATTAAAACAATATCAAAATGAAAAGAACCCCTGTCAGTTCGTCAAACTTAGCATCTGTTGGTTATGATGATACAACTAGAACATTAGAAATTGAGTTTTTACACGGAGGTGTTTACCAGTATTTCGATGTTCCATCCTCAGTTCATGAAGGGCTTATGAACGCGTCATCACACGGCACCTATTTTGATGGGCATATAAAAAAGGCTGGGTATTCCTACAAAAAAAGCAAATAATATGTTTTTGAACGAATTGATAATTGTAAATTATCGTAGCTGCAAAGAGTTGGAGCTTGTTTTTCATAAAAACGAACCGAATATCTTCATCGGAATAAATGATTGTGGTAAGACAACAATCTTAAAGGCTGCCGGTTTACTTCTTGAAGATAAGCCTCTGTTTAATTCAATCAAGGATAGCAGTTCCAAAAAAGATTTCTCTAATTCGCCCATAACAATGGAGAGCTTCAATGCTTTATTAACTAAGAGGAATCTACCGCCAATTCCATATTCCGGAAATGAGACAATTGTTATAGGAAAATTTATAGTTGAAGAAAGGGATATTGAGGAAACCGATTTGACCAGATATTCAAATTTATTCTTATGGGCTGTTGAACGAACATCAGAAAATGTGATTTGGTTAGCAAGAGTGTTTCATAGCAACACTCCTTTATTTACAACATTATTATTAACTGAAGATGCATTCCAGCCTAGCGAAGAAAAAGGTTTAGAGCTATGGAATTCAACTGCTACCGACTTAAATAAAAAGATAAAAGAAAAGGGCATAACGTCAGAAGATATAGAAAACGTAAATAGGGCAGGTAGATTTTCTAATCTTGAAAAGATAAGAGCCATTTATAGTAAAACAACTCTCACTAAATGCTGGTCTAACTTCAAAATTGAAAAAGGAGATAGAACAATATTTCCCTCCTTCCGATATCTTGACTGGAATTGTTCGTTAGATGACATCAAGAAAACGGCAACAGATGCAATGGCTGCAAAAATTGAGTCACACATCAAACCATTAAAGCAACAAGCTACTGATACTGCACGAAACGTTGAGGAGGAGATCAATAAACAATTAGAAAGTCTTAAGGATTCTATTGGTGACATGCTGCCCAATATTACAGCTATCAAAACAAGAGTTAACATCAATGTGCAGGAAACAGTCACAGATATTTTGATTAACAAAATCAACAGTGATGGGGATATTCATATAGATCTCCAAGGTGAGGGAGTAAAGAGGCAAATCTGGTTTGCATTGATAAAATCTGGAGCCTTAGCAAGTATTCAATCGGAGATGACCAACAAAAAATTCATTTGGGCGTTTGATGAACCCGAAACACATCTTTATCCGTCTGCCCAACGTCAATTTTTTGAAATTATCAAGGAGGTTTCAGTAACAAATGTTCAGTCATTTATAAGCACACACTCTACCGTCTTTATTGACAAATCTAAATTAAAAACAATTCGAAGCGTAGCACTAAAGGAAGATTCGTACACCGAATATTTTGAATGCACATCTGTAGATACGATTTTTGAATCGCTTGAATTAAGGAACAGTGATTTTCTATTCTATGACAAATTTCTTGTAATTGAAGGAGACACGGAATCGTATTTAATTCCCTCACTTTACAAGTTATACAAGGGTAGATCGCTTGAGGAGGATAACATACAGTTGATAAATCTCACAGGTAAGAATAAGTGGCTTGATGGAAAAAAGGCTTTGGAAAATGTATTACGAGGATTTAAAAAATCTTTTGAATATGTGGTGTATCTTTTTGATGCCGATATGGGTTTTGAACTTGGTGCGGCAGGGAAAACTGACAAAATGTTTTTCGCGGGTAAACAAGACATCGAAGATTCTATCACTAATAATGTTTGGATTTCTTTTGTAGAGGAAGCCACTGAAAGAAAGGTTATTCTTACTGAAGAAGAAATTCAAATTTTAAAAGATGCCATACCAAATAATATTGAGGCTACTCGGGAACAGAAATTTTATAGAACCCTCGAAAGGTTAGTCAAGCAGAAACTAAGTGAACTTAATGGTGAGCAAGTAGTAGGATCGGTTATACCAACAAAGGGAAATGAGTCAGCCCAGCTTTTGCTAAAGTATATAGAGTCAATTGATAGCGTTAGCCCAGAAATAAAAAATTCATTCAATAAATTGACTAAGGAGAATCTAATCAATACTATTGAACTGGCAGCTCATGATCAATAATATCAATCCATAAAGTAATTGTTAAATTATTAAGTCAATCCAATGCCACAAACCACAAAAATAAATTGCCCAAAATGCGGACACGAATTTAACGTTGAAGATGCGCTGGCACACCAGATTGAAGAAAAGTATCGCGAAGAGTTAAATAATAAAATAACTACAATTGAAAGTGATTACAAGGCGAAGGAAATTTCTTTGGCAAAGAAAGAGGAAGAATTGAAGCAAAAGCAAACTGACATTGACAAACAGGTTGAAGAAAGGGTTAAAACGGAATCAGCAAAAAAGGAAAAGGAGATAAAAAAGCAGGTTGGGGAAGATTACGAAGCCCAAATCAAAACATTGTCAGAAGAAACCACCGAAGCCAAAAAGCAGGTTCAGGAATTGAGGACAACAAAAATTGAGAATGAACAGCTGAAAAGAAAGCTTGACGACCAAAAGCAAAATCTTGAAGTGGAGTATGAACAAAAAATGACCGAAAGATTAAAAGAAGAAACAAATGTTATACGTAAAAGGGAATCTGAACGGGTTGATTTGAAACTGAAAGAGCGTGATGAAGTGATCAACTCCATGAAAGAGCAGATGGACGAGATGAAGCGTAGGGCCGAGCAAGGCTCCATGCAATTACAAGGCGAAGTACAGGAACTGGCCATTGAAGATATTCTCCACGGCTTTTTTCCATATGACTTAATTGAAGAAGTTGGAAAAGGTATTAAAGGGGCTGACGTAATTCATACTGTCCGTAATAAGATAGGTGTTGATTGTGGGAAAATACTTTATGAGAGCAAACGGACAAAAGCATTCAGCTATGACTGGATCCCCAAACTTAAATCCGATGCTGTTTTAGTTAAAGCAGATGTTTGTGTAATCATAACAGAGGCTTTGCCAGAAGATATAGATAGAATGGCACAAAAGGACGGTGTGTGGATATGTTCGTTCAATGATTTCAAAAGTTTAATACTTGTTCTTCGCGACAGCCTGATTCGGGTTAATGAGGCGTACTCTTCTCAAACTAACAAGGGCGAAAAAACACAAATGCTATATGATTATTTAATGAGCAATGAATTTAAGCTTCAGATCGGTACAATTATCGAAGGATTCACAAGTCTTCAGGATAGCTACATAAAAGAGAAACGTGCCATGGAAAGAATCTGGAAAGAGCGTGAAAAGCAATTGGAAAAAGTATTGCTTAACACCAATCATTTCATCGGCTCTATAAAGGGTATTGCTGGAAGTTCAATGCCGGACTTAAAACAAATTGGTGAAGCCGATAACATTTTAGAATTAGAAGTATAGTAAATTAGTTTTAAGTTGTGTGTAACATCTTACTGATTTTTTTACACAAAGGAAAAATTACAAAAAGTTAATACGAGACTTTAAATGATGTTTCAAGAGAAACAGCAACGAGAGACTTAAAAGAATTAATTAAAACAAAACTATTTAAACCAAGTGGACAAAAAGGAGCAGGAGCATTTTACGCCATCAATTGAATTGCGTCATAATTGCGTCATGATCCCTACTAAACCGCACACACATTGCCTGGCCGCACATGCAACCCACATCCAAAGCCAGCCAATAAGTGTGCTCAGTGCAGTGTAAGTGGACAAAGTAGCTAATGAAAAATGCCCCACCGCGCGACTGACTAATGAAGAGTGGTGTAACATTAACGGGTGACGAAAGACAAGGCTACTAATGAAGTGCAGAGAAGACCCTACGGCTGGCAACAAAATGTTTCTGCAATGGTGGGGTGCAGTGTAAGCTATAAGTTTTTATCTTCGTTCAGCGTTTGGTCACGTGGGACAAATACGTTTTCAAAAGCCCACCACTGCAGAAACACAAACGTTATGGGCAAGGCGGTGAATCAGTCTTCGATTGACGTGGACGACTAAACAACTTCAATTCGCTTTCACATCACACTTCGGCTGACAAAAAATTAATGGGACGACTTCAAAAAT
>JBBSCW010000168.1:0-7494 GCA_038249855.1 Bacteroidales bacterium | reverse complement strand
GCCTAAATTGTGGGCTTGGAAGGAATATCGATTAAAGGATATTAAACTGTATGTGGATAAGGTGTATTGTATTTTCCCCTTTGAAGTTGAATTCTATGCCAAACGAGGCTATAAAGTTGAATATGTCGGCAATCCGACTGTTGATTCTATTGATAATTTCAGAAAAGAGATGAAGTCAGTTGAAGAATTTAGGACTCAAAACAAACTTGAGAAGAAACCCATTATTGCAATTCTAGCAGGAAGCAGAAAGCAAGAGATTTCTGCCTGCTTAGGTCGGATGATTGCAAGTGCTGAAAAGTTTACAGACTATCAGACAGTAATTGCGGGTGCTCCTGGCATTGATACAGCGTTTTATTCTTCTGTTTTGAAAGAAAAGAAAATTAAAGTAGTTTACGGACAAACCTACGATTTACTAAGTAATTCATCGGCGGCTATAGTAAATTCTGGTACGGCTACACTCGAAACTGCTTTGATTGGCACTCCGCAAGTTGTGGTTTATCATGTGATTTTTGGAAGAGCTGCTTATGCCATCAAAGATTTATTTATCAAAGTAAAATTTTTTTCCTTGGTGAACCTTATTGCTCAGATAGAAGTAGTTAAAGAGTTAGTTGCACATCATTTTACAGTGGATAATGTGAGCAAAGAGTTAAATGAAATTTTGAATAATAAAGATTATCGCAATTCGATAATGTCAGATTATAAGCTAGTTAAGGACGATTTAGGTCTTCCGGGGGCAGCGGCAAGAACTGCTAAAAGAATTTATGAAACAATTTCGGGAACAAAAACAAATAATTAATTGTCTTAGTTCGGCTACATATTTAATATGAATAAAACAATCGTTTATACACTTTCAAATCAAGGTAATTTAGGCTTTTTCCCAGAATGCAATGTCATTGAGATAGATGAAAATGGAGAACTTTCAGTGGATTTTACTAAAATTACTAAAAACAACCAATCCAATTTTAACCATCTATTTGATAGCACAGATGAAAAATTATTCAACTGCTGTTTGCAATTAGAAAGGGATACTATTTTATCCAAAATCTCCAATCGTGACATTCGTGATTGGGACGCATTGACAAAATATTGTTTTGGAAATAAACCTGGAATAAAGAAATTACCTGAATTTGAATTTATAAAAGAATACATTGGAGATTATATCAGCAGGTATCAAAATGACTTTTTTGAAAACTTTGTAGGTAAAAAACTATACTTACCCGAAGGAAGATTCCCTTTTACATGGACGCTACTTTCGATAGAGGAAGAGTTACCGGAAATGTTTTATAGTTTTGAGTTGAATGCGGGTTCAATTAATTATTCCCTCGATATTAGTTGTAGAAACTTACCCTTGAGCTTGTTAAATGGCGTTTTAATTTCACGCAATTCGGCTCGTGTATTATTAAAGAATAAAATTTATGAATTCGAAAAGGAAATTGATGGAAACAAATTAGTTCCATTTTTCTCCAAACAAACACTTTTCGTTCCAGAATCGAATAGAACTGTATATATTGAGAAAGTAATTCTGCCCTTGGTTCCAACTAACCGTGTTAAAGCCGAAGGTTTTGATATTCAAATTATTAGTGAGATAAGTGCTGCGGTACTTCGTGTGAAGGAAGTTAAATCATTGAGACAGATTTCTTTGTTCGATGACGATGATGAATTCTCATCAGCGCCAAAAGAGATATTAATTGAACTAATTTTTGAATACGACTCTTTCAAATATTGGGCGGGGCAAGGAGGCGCTGTAACCGCTGTAGAATATCATGACGATAGCTATACGATTTTCAAAGTTGAGCGTGATCAACAGCAGGAAAAGCAAATTATCAGTGAGTTAAAAAAGTTAGGTCTTAACTTGGATGCCAAAATTGTTAAGTTGAATTATATCGAGGGTATAGAGTGGATTAATCTGCATTTCAAAGAGATAGAAACAACTGGTGTCGAAGTACGTCTCGAAAAAAGGTCGAAAGGAACTCAAAAATTATTTTTAGGCGAAAGGCAAATTTCTTTTGAATTCGTAGAAAATAAGGATTGGTTCGATATCAAAGGAAAAGTACTATTCGGAGAATTTGAAATGCCTTTCCTTCAAGTATTGAATTATATCAAGCAAAATAGGCGGGAAATGCTGCTGCCAAATGGAGAGTATGTACAAATTCCGCAAGCTTGGTTCGATGAATATCAATCGCTGATCGAACTGTGTAAGTTTGAGAATGGGATTGCCAAAGTATCCAAACATTATTGCATGATGATCAATGAACTTGGGCAGAAACCATCGGTTAAGCTTTCAGTGAAAGAAAATATGAAGCATTTTCTTGCCAATAATCATGATATTAATTATGACTTGCCCGTTAAATTCGAGGGTGTTTTACGCCACTACCAGCAACTTGGATACAATTGGTTGCGATTGCTCGATGAAATGAATTTGGGAGGTTGCCTGGCCGACGACATGGGGCTTGGAAAAACCATTCAAGCACTTTGTTTGCTACAGTGGATGAAAGAAAACAAACGCGGAACTTCATTGCTCGTAGTGCCTACAAGCTTGGTATATAACTGGGAACAAGAGGCTCAGAAGTTTACACCTGATTTGCAAATGTACGTACATGTAGGAGTGCAACGCACCAAAGACAGTGCTGATTTTGCAAATGCTGATGTAATTATTACGAGTTATGCCATTCTCCGTAGAGATAAAGTGCTGTTTGCTAGCTTATCATTGAACTACATTATTCTCGACGAAGCCCAAGCCATTAAAAACCCACAAGCAGATATTACGCAGGTTTGTTTGTCCTTAAAAGCTGAGCGATTCCTGACGCTTACTGGAACACCATTGGAAAATTCAATAACGGATTTATGGTCGCAGGTGCATTTCTTCAACCGGAACATGTTGGGGACATCTACACATTTCGTAAATACTTGTAAGATACCAGGAAAACAGCAATTGTACCGACAACTTATCCAACCGTTTCTACTGCGAAGGCATAAAAGTAATGTTTTGAAAGAACTGCCAGAAAAGTCTATTTTTGTTCAATATTGCGATATGACGGATGATCAACATGGTTTCTATAAAGATATTCGCAATAGCTACCGTGACAAATTTCTTGAAAATAAGGATGTAAACGAACGCGTAAATCCAATGATTATGCTCGAAGGCTTATTGCGGTTGCGGCAATCAGCGAATCATCCAGTGCTTGTCGATAAGGAATATACTGAGAGTTCAGCTAAGTTTGAAACAGTCTGTCAGTTGCTTCAAGAAGTGATTGCTCAGGGCGACAAAGTGTTAGTATTTAGCTCTTTTGTCGAACATTTGAAATTATACAAAAACAAGTTGGATAGTCTTTCGATACCCTATTGTTATCTCGATGGTAGTACGAAAGACCGAAAAACGCAAGTCGAAAATTTCCAGCAAAACGATGAATTTCAAGTTTTCTTATTATCACTCAAAGCGGGTGGGGTAGGATTGAATTTGACAAAAGCCAGTTATGTTTTCCTGCTCGATCCATGGTGGAATCCGGCTGCTGAGTCTCATGCGTTCGATCGAGCACATCGTATAGGTCAGAAAAACAAAGTTTTTGTTTATAAATTCATTACGAGAAACTCTATCGAAGAGAAGATATTAAAATTACAGGAGGAAAAATTGCAGCTATTCAACGAAATGATAGAATCGGGAAGTGATGTTTCTAAAAATTTGAATATTAATGAGCTGATTAAATTGATTGAATAA
The DNA here is from genome assembly GCA_038249855.1 of Bacteroidales bacterium. Classification (GTDB taxonomy): domain Bacteria; phylum Bacteroidota; class Bacteroidia; order Bacteroidales; family Paludibacteraceae; genus Paludibacter. Next base: position 3,779 of record JBBSCW010000168.1, on the reverse strand, counting down.
ATGATTATATCGTAAATCAATATTTTATAATAGCAAAAATAAAGGCTGACTCTTTTTGAAAGAATCAGCCTTTAAAAATAATAAGTTTATTAATTATGCTCTCCGAAATCGTCGAACAACAACATTTCGCGAGGAACACCTAAGTCCCAAAGCATTTTTTCCACCGCTTTTGCCATAGGGCCAGGACCACACATATAGTATTCAATATCTTCGGGAGCTTCGTGGTTTACTAAATACTCATCGTGAATGACTTGATGTATAAATCCAACGTAACCTGTCCAATTGTCCTCTGGTTGCGGTTCACTCATGGCTATATTAAATGAGAAATTAGGAAATTCAGCTTCCAATTTGCGGAAATCTTCTTCGTAGAATACTTCTTTTGAAGAACGAGCACCATACCAATAACTAATTTTTCGATCGGTAATTCGCAAAGTATTTAATAAGTGTAAAACATGTGAGCGTAATGGAGCCATACCAGCACCACCACCAATGTAAAGCATTTCACGTTTTGAGTCCAAAATTGGGAAGAACTCTCCAAACGGACCAGAAACTTGCACTTTATCGCCTGGTTTAAGGTCGAAAATATAAGATGAACAAATACCAGGTTTTACATCCTTCCAACCACCTTTGGCTCTATCGAACGGAGGAGTCGCTATACGTACGTTCAGCATAACGATGTCACCTTCGGCAGGGTAGTTAGCCATAGAGTAAGCACGCATGGTTTCTTCCTCGTTCTTACAAGCTAAATCCCACATTTTAAATTTATCCCAATCGCCACGGTATTTATCTTCAATGTCGAAATCGGTAAACTTCAAATCGTATTTAGGAACGTCAATTTGGATATAACCTCCCGAAGTAAAATGTAAATGTTCACCTACCGGCAATTTTACGATAAGTTCTTTGATAAAGGTTGCTACATTTCTGTTAGAAACAACTTCGCATTCCCATTTTTTAACGCCTAAAATAGATTCGTCCATTTTAATAGACATATCATTTTTAACCTTTACCTGACAACCCAAACGCCAATTGTCTTTAATCTCTCTCCGTGTGAAATGAACAGTTTCAGTAGGTAAAATTTCACCACCACCTTCAAGTATCTGACATTTGCATTGAGCACATGTACCACCACCACCACAAGCAGATGGAAGAAATATACTCTGTGTAGCCAAAGTGGTAAGCAAAGTGCTACCTGCCTCGGCTATAAGTTCTTTCTCCCCGTTAATGGTAATTTTCACATCGCCCGAAGCTACCAAATAATTTTTGGCAACAAGCAAAACGATCACTAAAAGTAATATCACCAATAGAAAAACCACGAGGCTGGTGATAATCATTGTTGTATTGATTGCTAATAACATAATCTTAATAAGCCTTTACGCATTTACTTTCGTAATGATAAGTTAGGATCAGGACTTTGTTTAATTGTTTAATATTGAGGAATAATTAAAATCTATTTGTATTTGATTTCAGTTCGACTGTTATCAAATTTTCAATCCGGAGAATGCCATAAAAGCAATTCCCATCAATGCTACCGTGATAAATGTTATTCCTAAACCACGCAACGCTAATGGTACATCGGAATATTCCATTTTTTCGCGAATGGCAGCCAACCCAACAATGGCCAATAACCAACCCACACCCGAACCGAGTGCGTAGGAAGTAGCTTCACCAATATTAGCATAGGCTCTTTGCTGCATGAAAAGTGATCCACCCATGATAGCACAGTTTACAGCTATAAGTGGAAGAAAGATACCCAAAGACGCGTACAATGATGGAGTAAATTTTTCAACAATCATCTCAACCAATTGAGTCATAGCCGCAATAACCGCGATGAACAAAATAAACCCAAGGTAACTCAAATCAAGTTCGGCCAATGACGGACTTAGCCATTTCAAAGCACCTTCTTTAAGTACATAGTTTTCGAGCAAATAATTCATAGGTAAGGTTATACCTAATACAAAAATCACTGCTACACCTAAACCTACTGAAGTGCTTACCTTTTTTGAAACCGCAAGGTACGAACACATACCAAGGAAAAAGGCAAAAATCATATTGTCGACAAATATCGACTTAACAAATATACTAAGTATGTTTTCCATATTATATTTTTAATTAGCTAATGAGTAAAGGTTTGAGATTTATATAAAATACTGTTGATTTTAAACCTCCGTTTACTGGTTAACTCGTTTACTTGTTCCTAATTTTATTTTTCCTGTAAATCTTTGTTGAGTGAGCGGTGAACCCAAATGATGCAAGCCACCAGAATCAATGCCATTGGAGGCAAAATCATTAAACCGTTGTTTACATAACCATGTTCGTATGCTACTTGTGGAATTATTCTGAAGTTGAATAATGTTCCCGAACCAAATAATTCGCGGAAAAACGCCACGGCTACTAAAATCCAAGCATAACCAAATCCATTCCCCAAACCATCCATAAATGACTCCCAAGGTTTATTGCCCATAGCAAATGCTTCAAGTCGACCCATTAGAATACAATTGGTAATAATAAGACCAATATATACTGAAAGTTGTACGCTCACATCGTAGGCAAATGCTTTCAATATCTCGCTAACTACTGTAACCAAAGTTGCTACCACTACCAATTGAACAATTATACGGATACGATTAGGAATAGTATTACGCAACAGCGAAATAATCACATTGGAGAAAGCAACAATAATTGTTACCGAAATACCCATAACCAATGCAGGTTCTAATTTGGCTGTAACGGCCAATGCCGAACATATACCCAATACTTGTACAGTAATCGGGTTGTTTTTACTTAACGGGCCTAAGAAAACTTCTTTGGTTTTTGCTGAAAATAATTTACTCATTTTTCGTTTCCTCCCTTATTGTTTTAAAAATGCTTCGTATTGACCAATGCTGTTTAATAGCATATTTTCAACTCCTTTACTCGTAATCGTTCCACCCGATATTGCATCCACTTGGTCTTGTGTGGTACTACTATGTCCAGCTTTCATTACAGCAATTGAAACAAATTCTTGTTTATCATTCAATATGTGTTTGCCTACAAATTCACTTTGAAATTTTGGTAGTGAAATCTCTGCACCCAACCCTGGTGTTTCGCTTGCATGCGTAAAGAAAGTACCAAATATGGTGTTCTTATCTTCATCCAAAGCCACAAATCCCCAAATTGGACCCCATAAACCAGCACCACGCAAAGGAATAATGTATTTTGTTTTTCCATCGACATCAGCTACATAAATCGGTAGCTTACGAGTTTCTAGTTTCTTACTATATTCTTTCACTACATTAATAGCAAAAGCATCGCCTTTCGTTTCCGAAATAATCTCGGCTTTTGTGTTAACTACTAACTCCTTGACAATGTATTTATCGTATAATTCGGCGGGATTTTTATCCGCTAAATCTATTTGCAACGAACTTAGAATTTGTCCCTTTCTATCAAGTTCAACGTTTTCAGTTTGCTTGCTCTTCAATCCGCTCGAAACTACCGCTAACAGCAACGCTACAACAACCACCATCACTACTGCATATAGCAATGTATAACTATTTTTGTTTGTATTCATCGTTTTTAATCCTCCTACTTTTTAATTAGTTTTGGCTCGTTTCAAGCGACGTTTAATATTGGCTTCCACTATATAATAATCAATTAGCGGAGCAAAAATATTCATCAGCAAAATAGCCAACATCATACCTTCGGGATAACCCGGATTAAGCACACGAATTACAATAGCAAGTACACCTACTAATGCACCGAAAATCCATTTGCCGGTTTCAGTACGTGCCGAAGTTACAGGG
>JBBSCW010000167.1:0-7499 GCA_038249855.1 Bacteroidales bacterium | reverse complement strand
CGGATTATAAATCCTGCTGTTAATATAGAGCGGGATTACAAATCCTGCTGGACGGGGCTTGGCGAAATGTAGTTCAACCGGGAATAATGGCAAGGGAAATTCAGAAGCTAAAGGATAAGGAACAATACCTGGAGAAGCCGGTGAAGATTATTGGTATTAGCAGGATTAAATAAGAAATACATCAGATAAAAACAAAAAACACCTCTTTTCAGGGGTTTTTTTATGATCCAACATAATTACGGCTCCTATAGCACATTTAATTCATATCATTTAACCACACGAAAGGATTCGTGCGGGAGCGGTGATTGCCTATCAAACCGCTGTGATATTTATTAAGTGTACCGCCCTTAAAATCAGCACTAACCGCCAAATGTTTTATATAAAGTGTTGTATGCTGGGCTTTATTCATTATCAGTTAATTTTCAGCCTATTATAATCACAAAACCACTCAATCGAAGCACTGCTGTTCCCGAAAAAATTAGTTTTTAGGGTCAGCAAAAAAGCGATGGCAGACAGGCAAGCTCTATTGCAATTTTCGGCTAAGTGCTGGCTCGTGCGAATTGCAATTGTGCTTGACTGTGAGCGGTGGTAATATTTTCTACTATACATTTTCAAATGCTTTCTGTTTTGTAATGCAACTTAAACACACACCACATTCTTGCCCTTCAATTGGCTGATAACAAGTAATAGTATCATTCAAATTAACATTAAGCTGTTGCGCTAATTTAACAATTTCATGTTTTGATAAATTTATGAATGGTGTTTTTATTTGAATAGAAGTATTCAGAGATGCTATCGCATTTAATTTCTTAACAAAATCCATTCTACAATCCCAAAAATTACTATTGTCATCAGCATTAAAGGCTAAATAAACTTCGTTTATTTTCATAGATTCGGCCAAACTTAAAGCTGTACTTATAAAAACCAGATTTCTAAATGGAACATATGCGTTTACTTGTCCTTCGGGTAATGTTGAGTTATCATAAGTTGCAATATCAATATCTTGATTTATAAGTGCAGAAGATTTAAAAAGAATATTATCCAGCTCAATGAAATGATGATTTTTAACGCCATATTTTTTTGCATTTCTTTTCGCATAGTTTAATTCAATCCCGTGCTTTTGTCCATAATGAAAACTTACTGCAACAATTTCATAGTTTTCACTTGATAGTTTTGCAAGTAAAGTCGTAGAATCAATTCCTCCACTTAAGAGTAGGATAGCCGTTTTATTGTCCGTTGTATTTTTCATATAATCTTTTCCACGATTCTGACATTTCATTCTTAAAAGGTTCTTTTTCTACTCTTGGAATGAAATTGCCAAAATTATCTTCGTATGCTTTAAAATTCCCACAGTATTTACAAAATTCTTCTAACTGCGTTTCTAACTTCTCATTGGTTATTTCTGACATTTTGGGAATAGCCATATTTTTATTACTAATTCTATCTATTCCTCCTGCAACTGCACAGGCATAATACCCATTTTTATTTAAGCCAATACCGCAGTAACTGGTTACCCAACAACCCTTTTTAAAGTCTGCATCATTAAAACGTACATCATCAATAGGAGCATCATTGAATTGTGAAAAATATTCCACCACTCTATCTGTTTTGTATGAGCCATAATCAATGCGAACATTTTTGTATTTTGTTCTCATTTCTTCGCATAAATCCCGTGACTTTTTTTCATATCCATTTGAAACAATTTGCAATATAGTTTTAGGAAAGTGTTTTATGATGTATTCGTTATAAATAAACTGTATAATCTTTTTAAATTCGAGGTGTAATGTTGGTTCACCTCCCAAAATATTTATGAGTTCCCATTTTTTATTGATAGATATAGATTCTTCTACAAAATTTTTAATATCTGAAAAGGCAACAGATTCTTTTGTTGGAGATTGTGTGCAAGAACGATTACAACCTATACATTTCAGATTACATTCATAAGTAATATCTATTTCTACTTTATTAATATTAGGAAGAAAGGTTTTCCTCCCTTTGAATAAATCCTTTCTTGACAAAGGCAACTTCGTTAATATTTCCGCAATACACTGTTCTTTTATGCCCCTATTGTCATTTCTTTTTTCATAATGCCTTTCATAATAATAGTTGATATCATCTAATTGAATTGGTTGTTGAGACATTTCAACAATGGGTACCATAAAAGCAAAATCATCACAAGATTGTAGCCATTTATTTTTATATAGTTTGACTGTTTCTTCTTTGTGTTTGAAATAAGGAAGAGGTACTGCGTCAAAAAGATATTTTTTAAAAGTTTTTAAATGTTGCCAAACATTTCCTCCTGTTTTTCTTGGATTTGCAAAATCAACAGGAAAGCGATAATGTGGTTGTATTCTATAAGTTTGATGAAAGCGACCTACTGCAACATCGGCATTGTAGGCATCATATTTTTCTGAAATTGTTGTTAACACGGTATTTCCTATCAAAGCGTCATCGCCATCTAACATTACAATTATTGCTTCAGGATTCGACACATAATAATGTATGGCAGTGTACACATTTTCCATTCGTGTAGAACGGTTCCGTTTTTTTATGAAAGTAACCCTATTCAAATGAGGTTTAATTAAAGTATCAATAAAATAAGGAAGCCCATTATCAGAATTATCATCTAAGAGAATAATTCCAAAATCATTTGAGTTTTGGGATATTATAGAATACCACATTCTCAGGAAACGGTCTATACTAACATTTCTAAAACACGAAACCACTACAATTTTTTCATTCCGTTTATGATTTGACCAATCATACAACGAACCTTCTACATCAAATTTTCCATATTGCGAATCGGGTAAAATATTTTGCTCTACTTTATCTAAAAGAGTTAGCCATGCATAAGGTTCTTTTTTTCGATAATTTTGCGGATGAATATAAAAACTACGATGGTCGCCACCTCGAATGGAGACTTTATCGCTTTCTTTTTGCATCTTTAACAATGACCTTTGCCAAGTTAATTCGGGTTTTCCATTTTTATCAATTGAGTTTGGCAAAGGGAACAAGTTATATATTCGTTCTTTATGCAACAATCCCATCCTAACCTCTGGAACAAATCCACCATTTGTAAATCCAAAATAGGCATTCGTTTCCTTATGTGGAATATTAAATCCTACCGAAATAACATTTTTGTTTTTGTCAAACTCGGATAACATATCGGAAAGAAATGAATGGCTGTAATCTTTTCGACCTATCAATACATCAGCATCCATTTGCATAATATAGTCTCCCTTACATTGGTCAAAAGCATAAAGCTGAGGAGCTAATGGAGCATTACTAATTGTATGCGAAGCATCAGTGTCTATATTAAACCATCGTTTATTAAGTTCCTTTGTTTTGGATTGGTCGAATAAAATAATACGGTTAATAATATTCTTTGTCTTAAGCTTTTCAACCTTTTCAAGTAACTCTTTTAAAGTTCCTTTTTTGTTAAATTTTCGTAGAAAATCTTCTTCCTTCGTATCAATAGAAACTACAACTTCATAAAATGAATTAGGGGAAGATAATTGTTTTATAATGTGCTTAATATTTGCCTCAATAGTATCAGTATCCTGTGGACAGGTTTTTATAAGCAACGTCACTTTTTTATCAATAGACGTAATTTTTGTATAACCAATTCGCAATTTTTTAGGCAAAAAATAATTATTATTATTCAGTTTGAAACCATCAAAATAAACTCCTGTTAAATATTTGTGGTCTTTAATTTTAGAAAAGAATACATCTTCCAAATTATCATTAATGTTGATTTGTTCCTGAATTTCATTTTCTTCAGGATTCACAAAATGATTAAAATGCTTTGATTCTTCAAAAATGACATTGGCAAAAACACGATTTACAAAAACACGTAATCCTTTGAGTTCAGATAGTTCAAAATTGTTGATGGCACTTCGTTTTATTTTTTGAAACTCGGTGTATTCATATTTGCTGTAATAATTTGCGTACAAATACATCCTTGCACACATATTTAAAAACAAATTATCATTATACTCTTTACCATCTAAATCTATGATTTTAACTGTTTCTCCAACTCGAATACAGTTCTCAGGTTTACAGTCTAAAATGATGATTTTTTGTTGCCAGAGCTCTGTAAGAATACTAACAGCTTCTTCTTCTGTATAAGTGGTGCATTTTTTCCCTTTTTCGAAAGGATATTTTACAATGATGGTTTCTTGTGTTTCTATCAACCCTATGCTATATAAATGTTTTAAATGCTTAGGTAGATTTACAAAGAAAGATTTTCTCCGGTATGCTATTTCAAAATTAAACGTTTCAATGTTTATAGGCAGTAAAACCTTATATACACTTTTTTTATCAGTAAAAACTACTCCTTCGTGACCTACACCCAGATATTCAATGGATAGAACATCTTGTTCTAATAGAATATTTTGAGCTTTTCTTATTCTATTCTGATACTTGAAAAACTCATATAGCTCCTTCCTACTTTCTTTATAAAAGTTTGCTTTTTTATTATTACTTGTAGCATGCCCATTCAAAGAATAAATAGAATAAATCAAATTTTCGTCAATTTGAATATTTAATGTTTCTTTTTGAAGTAGAAGTAATACTGTAAACCAATGGTCTTCTGCGCTTAATTTTTCTGGATATTCAGTTTTTATAAATGGTTTTATAAACGTATTGCAAGAAGGTAGCTCTGCTTTAGGATTTCTTTCTGTCATTTCTAATAGTTGACTTAAAAGAAATTCCTTTTGTAATAATTTTTCACTTGGTTTATTCTCCCACTTTAGAACTTTTCCGTTTTTAACTTGCTTGTTTCCACACATCAAAACATCAAAATTCGTTTCATCATACAATTTCTCAATTTGGCTAATTGTGTTGTTATTGTAAATCACATCATCGGCATCAAGCCTGCCAATTAGTATGCAATTGGGATAATTATCTCGGGCATATTCATTCAAAAAATTTCTGTTTAAATATGCTTTGCCAAAACTTACATTCAACAAAACAATATTGGAATTTTGCGATGCAATTTCTTTTAGTATTGTTTCTGAATTGTCAGTTGAATTGTCGTTCCCAACCAACAAAATTATTTCTCGTTTTGTATTGGTTTGATGCAATACAGAATGAACTGCTTTTTTTACAGTCTTTTCTGCATTTTTTAATGGCATACAAATTACAATCTGTTCCGTTGGAGTATAATTGAAATAATTCTTTGCCCGTGTTAACGATTTTTGATAGGCTTCTTCCGAAAAACAAGGTTTGTATTTTTTATAAAACAAATCCAATCCTTGTTGTTTTCTTGGGATGTCATTGTTTACTTTTTGTTTTTTATGATTATAGTGATTTACGCCAATCTTTTCTATAACTTCAATTTTATTGAACTCATTTTTCCAAAGGAAACGAATCATTAAATCTCTGTCAGTTGTATTTGGTAATGTTTCATCAAAACCACCAATATCAATAAAGTTTTGTGATTTGAAAAACATATTACTTCCTTGGACACCTGGGTTTCCGATAAAGAAATTCACAGCAGTTAAACTTTCTTTTGACAAATCGACATTCATAGTTGATTTGTCATCATTATGCCAAATCAATCGTTGGAATACCGCTACAGAGTCAATCTTGATTGCTGATACACATTCCGATAAATGATTAGGCAAATACTCGTCATCATCGTCTAGAATGCTGACAAAGCCATTAGGAAAGTTGCTATAAGTTTCAAAAACTCCAGTATTCCATGCACCTGTACCAGACATAAACTGAGTTCGTTTATTCTTAATAACAGTTGTAGAAAAATCAGTTTGGTTAAGGTTTAAATTTTTTCTTAGAAGTTTTATTTGTTTTTGAATTTCAACAAACTCAGACTTGTCTTGATTGTCATCAACTACAATTACACTACATTCAGATTTATTAATGCCAACTTGATTGTAAACAGAAAGCAAACTTCGATTAATCAACCAATCAGTCCTTTTTTGTGAAGTAGCTATGACAACTGAAAAATTCATATTGAGATAAACGCTAGAGTGTTGGCAAAAATTGCACTCTTTTGCAAATGTGTGCAATGTGCGTGGGCATCTCCAACTGTTTCGAAGGGCAGAAGCGAGCGGGCAAAAACTAATTTTTTCTTGCACCAACCTTTAATCAATGAGCTAATATTTCCTATCCGGTTTTTCAAATTTTATAATCAGGTTATTTCTGTGTAATTCAGTCTCTTAGCCTTGCATACAACGTTAACTATATGAAAAGTAAGCGGTTTCGAAGCACAAAACTTTCAACTTACAAGAATGCTGCAACGGGCTACAAACCTTGATGCTACTACTGTCTCGCTTATTTTTTATATACATTGTTGCCACCAGTGTTTTCTTTTTTAAAGTCCTTTTTTCAAATAAATTACTATTAATTACGATTTCTTTCTAAATCTATCTTAATAACCTGAATTAGTGTTCTCAACCGAAATTCTTTGCTGTCTTACTTTAGGCTTATTAATGGAAATCTAATTCCTTTAAAGCATTAATTTTTCTTGTATAGTGTCAAGAGTATTAAATGTTACGTCAAAATTGAATGTAAACCTTGATTCGTTTCGGCCTCTCGTTTCTTCTATGCTTTTCACCCAAGAATTATAGTCATTCTCAATTAATTGTGATTCTTTACCCAAGTCTTTGAAGATCGCATTTGAGCCAATCAATTTTAATATATCTTTGGTTTTATTAAAAAAATCATCAAACTTATTGAATGAAGTATCGTTTTTTGCTTCGATCATTAAATTCTTTAATTTCTCTATTTTTGAATACAATTCTTTCTTTTTTGGACTTATTAGTTCTTGATTCCCTTTGAAAACTTCAATTTCTTTTATATATCTTGTTTTTACTTCTTCAATTTTATTCGTAAGTTTTTCAATATCAGATTTCATTGCCTTATTTTTCCCCTTAGTTGTCAGATATGAAATAAAATAAGCACCTGCTAAAGCAAAAACTGCGGTAATAATATTTGAAATAATTAGAATAGCAGTCTTGTCCGCAATAGTTGTCTCAATCAATGCTTTAATTTCTTCTGTGGTCATGTCTTTTTCTTTTTATAGTCCAAATATGTCTAAAAGTCACTAATTGTCTGATTGATGATTTGCAATCTGGTTGTCGTAATTAATTGTTTATTACGGCTTTTTAACATTGGTGGTAACAATTATATAACCAACACCGTGCCAGTTATTTTTCATTTGTCCACCATACTTATTTCCGGTTTCGCCATTCAAATATACACCAAATATCTATATCCTTATTCATAAGAGCGATTAATATATTTTACAACACTTCAGCTTTTTTATATCCTATTTAATTAATTTTCTATTCCAAAATAAGTTTGACATGGCAACCTGTTTACCCAGGCAGGACCATAAGACCCGAAAGATGACCAATAATCAACCACACCGGCAGTTTCGGACCAGTTGAATTTGCCATTTAATACAAAACCAAACCTTAACACTTCTTTTTGAGTATCAAATAGTTCAAGCTCCTTTCGGGGAATAGCTATTTCAT
>JBBSCW010000166.1:0-7559 GCA_038249855.1 Bacteroidales bacterium | reverse complement strand
TCCTCTGTTGCCGCCTGTAATGTAATCAATTCGGTGCTAACGCCATTTAAACAGGGGTATGTGTAGGTATTGCCAAATTCTTTAAAGCTGTAAGTCGGTGACGTTGGATTGCTTACCACGCAATAATACTGGTTTAAAATGGTTTTTTTATCAACTGCTAAAGTCAAAACTGGCTGACTAGTTGCATTTAGCAGCTTTTTCTGCGGATAACTATACCAAAAATATTGATTACTCGCCAAACTGAATGGAGCAATGGTTCTAATGTCAACTTTCAGCGTGTCGCCAATGGCTGTTTTAAAAATTTTCTTTGAAAGCGGTACAATTTGCTGATCACCAACGCTGTTCTTCAACTTATCAGATACGGGAACATCTTCAAATGTAAATCTGTTGTGCGAAAGGAACAACGGAAAGTAATTACCATTTTCCAATAACCCTCTCGGAATATTTCCCTTTATCTCGTTGCTGTCTAACACCATAAACAAAACCGTTGGCGATAAAAGTTGAATGGAAGATGGAAATCTATCAATTTTGTTTTTTCTGAAATTGATGGATTGTATTTTAGGTAACTGACACAATGCATCGGGAAAAACATTGATGGCATTAAACGACAAATCGATGGTTTGCAATGATGGTAAAAACCCAAAGTTATCAGGCAATGTGGTTAGTTGGTTTTGTGCTGCCAAAAGCGACTTCAAACTGCTTAGTTTGCAAACAGCCACAGGCAAAGTGGTTAAATTATTTTTATTCAGATTTAATTCTTGCAATTGTGTCAGTTGACCAATTTCTTCAGGTAATGAATCAAATGAGTTATTGCTCACATTCAACATATTAAGTAATGTTAGCTTACCGATGGTTGCCGGAACACTCCCCGAAAGCTGATTGTTATATACATTTAAATTAATGAGTTTGTTACAATTTCCAATGTCTGTTGGAATTTCACCCGTGAGCAAATTGTCATTCAAATTGAGCATTGTCAGCTGTCTCAGATTTGGTATTGTGGTTGGAATAGTTCCAGTCAATTGGTTTTCATAAAGATTTAGCACCGACAGGTTAGTCAAATTCCCAATTGATGTCGGAATAGAGCCTGTAAGCTTATTTTTTTGCAGCGAAATTTCGGTAAGTTGAGTCAGATTTCCAATTTCAGTAGGTATGCTTCCTGTTAAAGCACCCGAATTGAGATTTAGCGTTTTTAGTTGGGTCAGATTCCCAATCGTTGTCGGAATAGTACCTTCTACTTTCATTGGAATTATCAGACTTTCGAGTTGCGTCAGTTGCCCAATTTTTGAAGAAAGGTTTACTTTTAATGAACCGGCACCCCCAGAAACATTCAAACTTTTCAGTTCGGCGAGGTTATAAATTGTTTCGGGCAAAGTTCCGTCAAATTGTCCGAGCAAACTCAGTCGTTTTAATGCTGTTAATTGACCAATTTCAGGCGCAATTACACCTTTGTACGTTAGATAGTTTCCGTTGTTCAAGTTCAGATCTGTTACCCGTCCGTTCATGATAAGTACGCCCTGCCAAGTGCTGGTTGGCTGTGTTAAATCCCAACCAGTTGTACCTCCAAGTCCGTTATGAATCGCAACTAAAGCCAACGAGTCCTGTACATTTGTATTTAAAGGAGTTGGTGTTATAAAGTATGCAGCGGAAATATTAGTTCCAAACTTGTACCCAACATTGAAAGTTGAATTGCTGTTAAGAACATAGTAACCATTATATTGCCCGCCCCATCCAAAATTGATATGAAAGAAACCTTCCGTATCATAACCATCAAGTACCACTGCATGTCCGGGCTTGCCGGGTAGCTCAACATAAATGGGGCGACGGTTGTCCAATTCATTTTTTAAAAAATATGACTCAGTAGAACCATTTCGTAGGAAATAACGGAAATAGGTACTCATCGCTTTTTCGTATCCCCATTTATAGGGAACACTACCAGATTTGTCGCCACAATAGTTCATATCCATGGCAATGCCAACGTGATAGGAAAGTAATATGTAATCTTCCACGGTTGGATTGTTCCAGTTATAGGTTGTATTTTCGAAATCCGCACAAAGTTCTCCGTAGGTGGAATGCGTGTAACAATGTGACCCTTTTCCTTTCGATGGATATTGATAATAATACATAATCTGTGTAAAAGCAGTCGCTACACAGCCTGTAGGGCAATTGCCCACTTTTTCATGGAGAAATTGGTTCAGACTGATTCCCTTTTCATCTAACAATGGTGTCATTACTGGTGATGCCATTTTTATTCTATTGGTCACGGTGGCACTTATGCTTATTGAATCTTCGTAAAGACTTAGTAATGCTTTCAATTGTTGAGGAAGATCTTCGACATTAAAATTACCTTCGGGTGAGTAACCTATCACAGCAAACTCACCGTTATTTTGAGCAATAATAGCGAATCCTTTTTCCTGATTTTGAAAAACAAAGACTGGGGATTTTTTTGTACTGGGCGATTTATAGCGTTGATTAAGTACTGGCGTTTGGATAATTTTACCGGGTGCAAATTGCCTGAAATCAGATTTGAAAAATTCCTGAGCTGTTTTCAAAGCTCCTTCTGTATTAGGCTTTTCGGCTTGTAATGCGATACAAGTGAATAACAACAGCAATAAAAAAACACTCTTTTGAATGAACTTGTAATATCTATTTGCCATGACCTTTGTATTAATGTTGTACAATAATTCTTTCAACCTTATTAATATCAGCTATTTTAATGGATACGAAATAGTTTCCATCAGCCAATTGATATTTAATTGATGTGCTTCCCGAAATAAAGCTTCGATAGAGAAAGCGGCCATTCATATCAATAATCCTTACAAGCGCCTGAGTATTTTCGATAGCACTTGGCAAGAAAATATTAATTTCATCATTTTTGATTATTGTTGGATATACGCCTACTGAATTTTCTTTGTCGTTCAATTCTTTCGGAGTATTAGCTATCACTTTCATATTGAACGATGTGACTGAAAAACAGCGATTCTTATCGGTTGCCTTTAGCGTAATCTGGTCGCCTTTTGCTGGTGTAATTACTACAATATCATTTGTTCCGATTTGTTTCCCGTTTTGCAACCACTCGAAAGTATAAGGTTTTATACCACCAATCACATCGTATCCCATAAGACCTAAAACTAACGGAATTCCTTCAGGTACTGCTTCATCGAAAAGCACAACAACTTTGACAGGATCTTTTGCTTGTGTTGGGACTGCCATTTTCACAATTGTTTGTGATTGCAAGCTTAACCCACACAATGTGAACAGAATAATTATTAGATGCTTCATAGTTTTTAGTTTTTAAATTTACGGTGCAATTAAAAGTCGGAAACCCGTGTTCTTTGCCATAAAAAAGACAATAGGATTTCCTTCGTATGTATCATATCCGTTTGGTTTTATTGAATTCCGGACGCGTACATTACAATCAGAATTACCAAAAAATTCATCGCTTGCAAAACTACCTCCGCGAACAACTTTTTTAGTACCTGTTGTGGGACCTGTTGGATTATCCTGATTACTAGGTGCTGTTATAGCCCCATTTTGTGTTGGAAATCCAAAGTTTGTTTCAAACCAGTCGTAACACCATTCACTTACATTTCCACTCATATCGTAAAGTCCAAGTTCGTTTGGACTTTTTTCGCCTACATCATGTTTTTCAGCTGAAGAATTCTTATAATACCATGCAACATCATCAAGCTTGTCGCTGCCAGCATATTTTTTCTCCTGCGAAAGTTTTCCCCCACGTACTGCAAATTCCCATTGTGCTTCGGTGGGCAATTTGAAAATCTTTCCTGTTCTCTGATTTAAAGCTGGAATAAATTTGTTGGATATATCATTCCAACTCACGGCACTTATTGGTTGTAATGGATTGGTGTGCTGACTGTGACCAGCAAACTCAGCAATAGTGTCATAGGGTAAGCTTTTCATGATTTCTTTCCATAGTTCATTGGTTACTTCTGTTTCCATTAAATAGAAATCGCTTAGTGTAACATAGTGACCAATGCCATAAGATGAAATATTATCAGATCCACTCATAATAAACTTTCCACCTTCTACTTTCCGCAGAATAACATTTATTCCTGAAATATTCAAAATCATTTTCGAGGTAGCTGCCTGCGAAATTGAAATTTCTTTCGATTTATTCCCCACACTAATTGTAACTTTTGCTTCCCTTTTAAATTCGGGATTTTCGGCAACACCTATCAAAAAGGATGTGTTTCCTTTGCCAGAATTGGCTGATAAGCTAATCCATGAAGATGTTGAACTTGCTGTCCAGTTGTCTTTTGTGCGAACTACTATCAAACTTGCATCCTTATAAGCTGTGAAACTAACAGCAGAAATTGATACGCCTAATGAATCGACAACAACAGGAGGAATATTAGGGTCATCTGGATTAAAAATATCACATGAATGAAATGCAGCGAGGAAACAGAAAAACACCAATAGAAGAAGCCCTGTTTTTTTAGTTTTTAAAGTGTTTTGCATATTTCAATCAGATTTATTTGTTGAATATATTGGATGAATTGAAAAACTTAACAAATCAAAATAATCATGTCTGTTTTTTCTTGATTAAAGCATAAAAGTCGGATGTAATTTCGTTCAGTAAAGAGCAGTTTTTTGTTTTGGAGACTTTAATACTCTTAGGGGAGGAGAAGATTGGCTATTACGACACCAAAACACAAAGATTCACAGTGTAGAAAACGAAATAAATTGGAAGCTTATTAATAAATTAAAATTACTAAAGTGCTATTATTATGTGTTTTAAAGATTGAAAACCTAAATAAAATATCGTTTTATTGTTCGCCAGATTCCGTGTGGAATAGATAATCGAAAAAAGTTATCTTTTAAAATGTATCTTTTAAAAATTAGTGACTTTATAGTAGAAAATAAAGTGCAGTGAATAGTTCAGAATTACACTACAAAAATACTGTTTTTTTTATTACTTGATTATAATATGTAACAATTATTTTGCTATAAGTAATAAAAATGTATAATATCGTGTTGTTTTTATTAAATTGAATAAAAGTTGTTCCTTTCTGTCAATAGGAGCAATATAGTTCTTAGTTGTCTGCATACTTTTATTTGAAAAGTTATCAATACCATCCGAAATATAAAAATAATTTGTAAATTTGGACTTTCAGAAAAAATCACTAATTATTAACGAAAGTATTCTAGAATATTATTCAATAACGCACTAACATTCAGATGAATGAATATTCAATACGCCTCTGACTTACATTTGGAATTTCCTGAAAACAAAGAGTTTCTGAAAAAACAGTATTCTAATTCGCTGATAATCTTCAATTTCTTAAATCGTAAATGGTAAGTTGTTAAATTATAAATACTTAAGATGATTTTATTATGAGTGATTTCCCCGAAAACTTTGACCTTGACAATAAGGAATTTAAGTATGCTGAGCAACTGATTCTTTATTCTAATCGTTCTATTTACCTAACTGGTAAAGCTGGAACGGGTAAATCAACATTTCTTAGGTATATTGCCCAAAATACTACTAAAAACTATATTATTGTAGCTCCTACTGGTATAGCTGCTATCAATGCCGGAGGGATGACTATTAATTCATTCTTCCAACTCCCTTTTATTCCCTTTGTTTGGGAACTTTTTGATGAAGCACAAAGGCAGGGCTTTTATAATTTCAGTAAAGAAAAACGTGAAATCATCCAAAAAGCGGATCTCATTATTATTGACGAAATTTCAATGGTAAGAGCTGATGTGATTGATGCTATTGATTATCGGTTAAGAAACTTTGGAGGAAAAAAGCACTTACCCTTTGGAGGAAAGCAAATTTTATTCGTGGGCGATACCTTTCAGCTTGAACCAATTGCAAGGTCAAATGAATGGCAAATTCTCAAAAATTATTACGAATCACCTTACTTTTTTAGTGCAAGAACCTTCAAGGAAATGAATTTCATGAATATTGAGCTTAAAAAAGTGTATAGGCAAAGCGATGAAAAATTCATTTCCCTGCTCAATAAAGTGAGAGTAAACCAAGCCAAAATGGAAGACCTGAATGAATTGAACAAAAACTATTCTCCCAATTTTACACCCAATGATAATGAAGGTTATATTACATTGGCCACAAAACGAGATATTGTTGATGCTACTAATTTGCAGAAATTGAATCAACTTGATGGTACAGTTTTTACATTCGAAGGGATTATTGAAGGGAAATTCGGAAGGGAAAACTCAAACAATGATGATTTGTTACCCACCAATAAGATTTTAGACCTTAAAAAAGGAGCTCAGGTCATGTTTGTGAAAAATGATAGAGCTGGGAGATGGGTAAATGGAACCATTGGAATAATTGAAAAACTGTCTGAAAAGAAAATTTCAGTAACTATTTCAAAGAATGAAAAAAGTGTGAGCTATGACATTGAAAAAGAATCATGGGAAAACCTGAAATATGAAATTGATAGTAAAACCGGAAAAATAGTTGAAACAGTCATTGGCACATTTGTACAATATCCGATAAAATTAGCTTGGGCAATTACTATCCATAAAAGTCAGGGATTGACCTTTGACAAACTTGTAATTGATATGGGTGGAGGTGCATTCTCAGCCGGCCATACCTATGTGGCATTAAGTAGATGTACAAGCCTCGAAGGCATTAAGTTAAGAACTGCAATCAGACCAAGTGATATTATTGTCCGAGATGAAGTGATAAGATTAGCACAAACAGCCAACAACGAAACAGCTATCAATCACGAATTGTCTGATAGTCAGGCAAATTACTATTACAAGGATTGCATAAAAGAGTTTGATAATAACAATTTTGAATTGGCTTACGACAATTTATTAAAAGCCATGGAATTTCGTGATGATACATTACAGCCATTTTTCAAACGATTTTTGTCAATCAAACTGAATCAATTAAAATTCAAGAATGATAAATTCAAAAACCTTGAAAAAAGCATCTCAAAACATGCTTCAGATATTGCAAAACTGAATGAAAAATTAAAGACTAAAGACCTTAAAATAAAAGAATTAGCGAATGAACTTTCAGCCAATCAAAAGGAATTTGAAGGTTTATATAAGGTAGTTGATTTAAAAGAAAGAGAAGAGCGAAATGCGGCCAGTCAGTTGCAATCAAGTAAAAAAGAATTAGCACTACGAGAGGAACACAGCAATAAAGCTACACAAACTAATACTGAAAACCTGATCCGACTTGACAATGCAAATCAAACGATAACTAATTTGTTAGAAGAGAAAAAAGAATTGAAGACAGAAATATCTAATTGGAAGAAATATACTGTCATTGCAGTTGTTGCTCTATTTATTATTCTTGTCTTGTTGTTGATTAAGTAATATTATTGAAAAAATCATCTAATATTTCTTTTTCTGATTTTACTGGTGCTTCTTCCATCTTGTAAATTATTTAATTCTACTTTACCAATTTAAAATTTCGACCCCAAACCCCCAGTCCTCACCCCAGCCCTCTCCAAAAATAGAGAGGGAGGAAGATGGGCTTTAAGACGCAGTTTGTGTAAATCTGAATTGCGTAAATCGACTCCTAATTTCACTCTTAAGCCCCCATTTGGGGGTTTGGG
>JBBSCW010000165.1:0-7574 GCA_038249855.1 Bacteroidales bacterium | reverse complement strand
ATGGTGGAGAAAGAGTGATATTTGCATATTCTAAAAATAAATATTTTGGTCTTAAACCCCCCATTTGGGGGTTTGGGGGTCAAAAGCAAAATCAATAAAACTAAGCAATAGTATTAAATATCCCAACTTATATAATGTCTATTATCTACAACCCTGAATTCTGCACATGCTTGCGCAGGTTCGTAAAGGAAAAGTGGTTTACAAACTGTTTGTCACAAGTTTTGTGTCATCGGCTATACAAAAAAAAACCTAACAAGTATTGAAAACTTGTTAGGTCTAAGTAAATAAAGTGTTTACCCGTAGTTGATAAGAAGTCCACTTTGAGGCAAAATTGATTATTTATAACGAACCATTGGATTAAGAAATTGATTAAAATTAATCTGCATCTGGTTCAGGGGTAAATGATTTCTTTAATCCTTCGAGAATGATGTCCCAAACGTTTACTTTTACTTCGCTCAAAGGACCGTGAAGTTCGATTATGGTTTGAATTTTTTCAGATTCTCCTTTTCCGAGTAATTTTGATGCAACATTCAACGCAGCTTGTTTCAATCGTTTGAAAAATTTAACTTCTGACTTTTTGGGCGATTGATGAAAAACCAAATTTTTCGCTATTGGATCTATGAATCCATCCAATCGTCCATCTTTGATATTAATGATTGAGGTGGCGCTCAGCGTTCCTGAATCTACATTCAATTTAGCATAAACTTTCAGAAAATTATTGATTCTTGAAACCTGAATAGGACTAAATGAAGAAACCACATGAATCATCGGATTCTTTTTCTGTTTGTTGAAATCTGCTTTAACTTTCAATTTACCACCTTCAAAATCACCGTTAATTTGTATGGTTGAAGGATACTTTGCTGTAGATTTATTCTGATTTTCAAAATTCCTTCCATCGATGGAGATATTCTTCACGGAAAGATCAATATCTGGTGATCTGAACTTTTCAATGAAATGAACCTCGGCATTTTTTACGATGAGGATATTTAGTTTCAACGGCATATTTTTCAATATCTCAATCAACTCTTTGTCAATCGACAATTGAGACCTTTCTTTATTTTCAGCTCTCACCAAATTTAGCTTGCAACTATCAACTACAACTTTTGAGGTTCGTTCTTTGTACGATTCTAAATGAACATAAATGTCGCCGGAAGTAAAAAAAGGAATATCAATTTTCCCTTTTCGCTTTTTCATCTCAACGCCTTTTAGTGTTATGGATTTGTCCATAAGACTAACACTGAAACCTTTTACAATACAAGTATAATTAGGAAGGGAATCCAGTTTATTATTAATCACCCGCAAAGCCACGATAGGCAAGGCTATTCTGATAATCACTAAAACAGCGACAATCACAATGAAACTCCACAAAAATATTCGTTTCCTTTTCGATTTCTTTTCACGCTTTGTAAGCGTTTGACGACTTCTTTTGTTATTATTTTTCATCTTGATCATTTTAGTAAAGCATAAAAATACTAATTCAAAATTAAAAAACCAAATAGAACTAAGTCAGTATTAAATATTTCGACTTAAATCATACGTTGTAGCAAACTTATGATTAAGTATTCAGCCGATTTTTAAAACGGCAATTTCAACATATTATCGTCTGGAGTTTGATCCTGAGTGCGTCTTTGTAAATTTATATCTTTACCTACTTTAAAATTAATGCTATAGTTTAACATGATCAGTTTTTTAAAACCCATATAGGTTTCACTTTTTTGATACAATGTACTGTTGTCAATTGTGCTTGAATTATAGAACAATTTATTTGTAAACGGATTAAGTGCCAAGAGTGTAAGGCTGCTGTTATTCTTAAATTGTTTAGATAAACCCATCAGATAAAATGGTGCATTCCGTGATATTTCCTGCCCATTTACATTCGGTCCATTGATGCTAAACACCGCAAAAACTCGGAAATCCTTTGGTAGCGGACACATTAACTGTGAATTCAAGCTCCAGCTATTCAAGTCAATGGCAGGTATCTGATCGAGATATTTATCAATATGAGATTTAAAATATCTGAAACTGGAGTTAAATATTACCGGTCCAATTTGGGCATACAATGCAAGGCTTAATCCAGTCTGATAACCGTTTGATAAATTTACCGGATACTTTTCGAATATTTTAGTACCCGCTTTCAACTGAGTTATATTTTGAATTAATCCAGTTTGGTATTCAAAAAACAATTGAGGAGTTATATTTCCCGAAAATTTACTTTTTCCGTACTTAATGCTGTTCGACAGTTGAAAATTATCGCGATAAGCTGGTATCAAGTTGATATTACCGCGACTTTCGGTCAAACTATCCACATAACTGACAAATGGATTTAACTGCGAATTTGATGGTCTGAAAACTCTCCTTGAATAGTTCAGTTTCAGTGTATTTTTGTCGTTTATTTTATATTGCATGTTGGCGTAAGGCAGGGGCGAAAAGTAATTTGCAGTATTAGTAGTGTTAATATCTACTTTTGATAGCTCGAACCTTGACCCAACTTTAGCACTTCCTTTTTTAAATGTTTTACTAAATTCAGCAAACATAGAACCTTTCAAATTTGTATATTCAAGATTTGGAACATTTGAGCCGGATCGTATATTCTCAATATAGTTGTAATTATAATTTAGGTTTATGCCTGAATTAAAGTTATATACGCTATCAAATGGAAGATTATAATTAGCACGTGAGTTAATGCTGTTGCTGCTGGTATTATTTTCTTCGTACCGAAGGGGCGAGCGTGACAATTCAGCATCATTTTGATCCAAAAACACATTTTGATAATTTGAATTATTCAAGTTTTTAAGGCTTGTATTCATTGATGCTTCAAATTCAAATGAATGATCCTTTTTTTTATCAAATTTATGTTTATAATAAACGGAAGAATTAAGCCCACTATTTACATTGTCCGAATTTATAAAGGTTTCGTTCTTGTTGAGTAGCACATTATTCCGACTGATGTTATTTAGTTGATGATTATCACTATTTGAGCCATTTCCGTTATAAGCCAAATTAACACTTAAATTGTTAAACTCATTAGGGTCATAAATAAAACCGGCGTTGGCGTTGCCATTTTTAAAATTTGTATTAGAATTCCCAGTACGATTCAAAGCATCAATCCCCGATGTTCTGTTCAGGTTATTGATAAAATTCATTTTCCCCAAACCACCATTGGCCGATACGTAAAAAGATATTTTTTTAAGCCCGTAATCCAAACTAGCATTCGCCCTTGCCATATATATATCAAGACTCTGAGGGAACAACACACCGTTAAGCATACCTTTTAAACCAAACCTCATTTCACGATCGGTAATAATGTTAATCACAGCATCCACATCGGCATCATATTTACCTGTTGGATTGGTTATTACCTCCATTTTGTCGACCTGCGATGGATGAAGTTTTTTCAGATAACTTTTATCGCGGGTTATTCCATCCACCTCAATTACTACATTTGTTTTTCCTTCAACAGTTATATTTTCATTGAAATAATCAACCTGTACGGATGGCACTTTGCGCAAAACATCAAGTCCATCGGTCGAAGTTTTCTTCATGTCGGTGGAAATTCCATAAATCGTTCGGTCCGACAGTTCTTTCACCTGAATTTTTGAACCATTAATAGTAATTTCTTTTAAATTGTAAATAGTTGGAGCAAGTTCGGTATTGCCAACATTCACAATTCTACCCGCTGTTTTTAAATTTAGGGCTACAAGTTGAGTTTTAAAAAATGACTTTGCAATTCTTAAACAATAGTTTTTCGTTGTATCAGCCTTCATCAGCGTAAATGAACCCTCCGTATTAGTATAAAATGTTTCAACCTTATTGCTATCAGGCAATTGCAACAAATCTACAATGGCAGTTTCTATTGGCATTTTATCTTCCATACCTAAAACACGGCCAGTTATTACTTTGCGTGCAAAAGTTGTGTTTACTGAAATGCACAATATTAAGAAAAATAATTTAGCTCTCATTTTTAAGAATTGGGATGGTAAAAAGTTAGAAATAGAAACTTGGTTTATGTTTAATAGAAGTCAAAAGAAGAGTAAGATGTAAGAAATAATTGAGTCGTCACCATAAAAGCGAAAATCTTTCTCGACAAGTGCGAAACAACTATTTTTAATCGAATAATTCCTTATATGGACTTTCGTTGAGTATTTCAGTTGCTCTTTGAAAGTCCAAGACATTAATTTTTATATCAATACTTTCAAAGGGATTCAACCCCGTATATGTAGTTATAACTGATGACGCAGGATTGTCTGAATCTAAGATTGTATAAATATCATATTCTTCCAAAATGCTTTGAATATCCTCAGCAATTACTCTGTCTTCTATTGTTATAAGCAGTTTCAAGTCGTTTGTATCCATAATTTTAAATTTTGTCTATTAGTATACTGTTTAATTTTTAACCGAAATGGATAATTATTCTATGTGACTATCCGCAAAGTAACCTAATTAATATATTTCGGACACTTTGCGGATAATCATTTTATTTTATTTCTACTTTAGCAATTTAAAATTTCGGCCCCTAAACCCCCAGTCCTCACACCAGCCCTCTCCAAAAATAGAGAGGGAGGAAGATGGGCTTTAAGACGCAGTTTGTGTAAATTTGAATTGTGTAAATCGACTCCTAATTTCACTCTTAAGCCCCCATTTTGGGGTTTGGGGGTCAATATAGAATTTGTTTCTTTAATTTTAGTAAAGTAGAACTATGTATAAAGAGGTTTTTGTACTATTCGTCTTGTTTTGTCGAACCGCAAATCGTTGTCGTGAATCGCGAAAAAACTTTATCTACAAGTGCGAAGCGTTTTTTCAACTTTTTTTACTGCTAACCTATAACTTTATTGTTTAGTAATTTCAGTTTGGGCTTCTATAGTCATTGGTAGATTCATAGTACTCCCCTGATTCTTAACCGTCATTGAACCTGAATATTTCTTTTTCTCAGTTGAGTTTATAATCAATCCGGTTTTTGTATCTATTGTAATTGTACCCGTCGAATTTCCTTTGATATCGAATGACATGGGTGCTTTTTCGTCAGTATTAGGAATGGACTCCAACTCCGATGTCATTTCCAACTGGGCTGAATTCAAATCAGAACTTCCAAGGGTAATGGTATTAAAAATCATTCCAGACATTCCACCGCCTGACAAACTATAGGATGTTTCCCATTTGTCGCCAGCTTTCACTTCTTTGTCGGGCATGTAAGCAAATAATGGTTCTATCATTGATTGTATGCTCGATTCTCTAACCACCATATCTATTTGTTTTTTCAATTGGTCTTTTTTATTATCTGGTACTGAGTCCAACCCGAGCAATATCTTGTCTCTAAATGTTTTATAATCTACAAAGTCTGAAAATTTACCCGAAATAGAAATTTTAGCAATAATGCTATTTGAGCTGAATCTGTTCATCATTTGCTCCAAGTATTCTGCTTTTTTTGCCACTGTTGCTGAGTTAGTTTCACGGATTCCCCCTGGCGAAGTCGACTTAGATTGAATGGTGTCAAAGCGGAATTCAATATTCATTATATTGTTATCTTGCGAAAGCAGCTTGTAACTAATGGCACTCACAGAATTAACAGTAGACGTAAAGGAATTGCCATTAAATGAACTGACCACATTTTGATTGCTGGTAGTCTTCATCTTATACACTTTATCTTTTCCCAAATTAAACTTTAGCATTAATGCCGATTGCGAAAATACAGTGAAGCAGAGTGTTAGTGTGAAAATAGTTAGCAGAAGCTTTTTCATTTTAGTTTATTTTTAAATTTTATATTTATGAGTCCACTGTAATAAGTCCATTTTGTAGAAAAACTGCTAAATGTTCAAAAAATGATATTTGATATTCTGCGTATTACAAAAACAAAAAGTACTAAAAAGTACTGTTTTTGACTTTATACAGTGGACTCATTTATTGGTTTTTTAATTGAATACAAGATAAATTCCTAGCTGTAAATAAGAATGGAAGTACAGAACCAGACATACAACTATAACTGTATAGATTATATTTTGATTAATATTTTGTAAAGTTATTGTATATAAACAAATAACTGGATGAAGAAAGATTAAACTTTATTTATTTTTAACTTCAATAGATGTTTATGATTTTCAAGTAAAAAATAGACAGTCGATTAGCTTCTGAACACATACTTCTTTGCGTGTATCTTCATTGTTTGGCATAGCATCTTTCGCCATGTCGCAGAAAAAAGGAAGTCGCCAGACTTCCATATTCAAATATAATATTAAAAGCGGAGCTATTTTTACGCAATGCCATAGGCTGGAGTCTATGCCGAACAAAGCACGCCGTTCTTATGTTTCTACACCACAGTCAACTATGATTTTGTTGTTATAATCCATTACTGTTAATAAAGAACGGATTGAATCCCGATAGCTATCTGGATCAGGGATTACGCATTTAAAATATTTTGAGTAGCAACTCCCGATATTGGTTATCTCCGTATGCTTTTTGCATTTTGTATGGTTTACTTCTCTTGATAGTTGTTTCTTGGTTAAGAAATCCTATCGCTATTTTTTTAATCATATTTAGATTCTCGGGTAAATTATCTTTTCGAGCGAGTTGATTGTCTTCTTTCATCACCACATCCAATGTCCAATGAAGTTTATTTTCAATGCCCCAATGGCTTCTGACCGAGTTGTTCATCAATTTGGCATGGGGTGCAAGCGAAGATATATAATACCTGGTATTATGAGTTAGCAGTCCTGATTTCTTCTCGGTTATATCTGCTGTAATACGAATGACAGACTTCAAATTCTTCCAGTGAGGCTGCTGCTCTACTAATTCTAAATTTGAAATCACATCACATTTGCGTACTTCAATTCTTCCGTGTCCCATATCTAATTCTGTGTGGGTGGTTTGTACAGGTAAAGTTTTAAAAGTATCCTCAATTTGCTCCCGCAACCCTTTTTGATTGTCTTTTACCTGCAAAATGTAATCTGCTTTTTGCTCAATAATCTTTTGGGCTATATCCTTCTGACAGCCCATTGCATCGATGGTAACAATACATCCCTCAACGGCAATAAGCTCTAATAATTTTGGTATAGCTGTGATTTCATTACTCTTTTGAGCTACTGTCAATTGCCCTACGCTAATTTTGTTCTTGTTGCAGAAGGCACTGACAATGTGAAGCTTAGAGCCTAAGGCTGCTGTTGATGCAGCTCCGCATATTGTTTTGCCATCCAAGGCTATGACT
Organism: Bacteroidales bacterium; assembly: GCA_038249855.1. GTDB lineage: Bacteria > Bacteroidota > Bacteroidia > Bacteroidales > Paludibacteraceae > Paludibacter. The sequence continues at coordinate 379 of JBBSCW010000165.1, read as the reverse complement.
CGACCAGGACACAAATCGGACAATGAATTAGACCAACTGATAAAACATTTGTTGAATTCACTCACGTTAAGATTGGCAAGTACTCTTCCAAGCGTGTCGTGAGAAGGTGCACCACGTTTGTATGGAAAAAATTTGCGTAACCAATCTAAATGCTGTTCGCCAAATAGTTCCATTTCTTCCAAACCTACACATCCGCTAATGGTGGCTGATATAGCGACAAATAACACCTCGATTAACGAGTGTCTGATATTACCTTTGTTGATTCTTCTGGGGTCTTTTAATGGAGTAAAACAATGCGTAAATGAGCCTGGGGCCGGGATGTCTGACATTTTTTTTTATAACAGACCGTCTGTCATAACAATACAAAAATAATCATTTT
>JBBSCW010000164.1:0-7592 GCA_038249855.1 Bacteroidales bacterium | reverse complement strand
AAATTACAACGTTTAAATTTAAAGCTTGTTTAGTATTTCATGAATTATTTATCGAATTACAATAAATAATCTGGGTGCAAATGTATTTTATTATTTAGTACCTTGCAATACATAGTACTATATTTTAATGTTTTTTAATATTTAATTATGTGCTGAATAAAAAACCATCGTCTTTAGGGAATAGGAACAAGCTTTTTCAAATCTTGGCTATCAATTTATGAGTTCTCTCCAAATCATCGAAAAAAAAGCAAAACAAACGATTAACCACAAATTCAATAATTGTAAAAAATCGAATATCAAAGATTTGAATTGTTCTTAAATTTTTGGGATTAATGCTGTAACATTTTTTGCAGGAGACTCAGTTTTAAAACAATTGAAAACGCATAATTTTAACTATTTATTGGTATTCTAATAAAACGGACTTAAAAAACACTTATATAACTTGTTAACAGATATTTATGTCATATTTATTTTTCAAAAGACCTAAAAAATATATATTTAATAGTATTGGTTTGAAATTATTTAATTGATAAGTACTCAATTTTTTTTAAAAATATAAGTATTTTCGGAAATAAATACATATTTTTGTAAGGATTATTACTACTAACGAAAAACTGTAAGGTTTATATACTCGTTACATCCTATAATAGTCCTCTATTTTGCTATCTATTAAACATTTAATAGACTATTTTATTTTGATTCCATTCGTTTGACTTACTCGTACGATATAGTGAGAAGTTTACAATAACTCTAATAAATTAAAAGTTATGAAAAGAATCACACTCCTACTCATTTCCATTGCTATATTTGGAAATCTGATTTGCCAGAACACTGGCAAAAAGGTAAATACAAAATACTTCCGTCCTTCAATTACATCTCTATTTTTTCAACCCCGAAACACAAACGAAGAGGTTTTGATTAAAAAGTTTAAAGCTATCGAACTAAATACAAAGTTTGATAATCACAAAATCGACTTCCCTTACATGAATAATGTTGATGAGTTTGACCTTCAAAAAACTCAAAAGATTGGGAACTATCTTCAAAAAGCTTCAAACCCAATCATGGCAAAATGGTGGAATAGAGACTCTGAGGGGAATTTCAACACTAAATATGTGGCAGAGCGCGGTTCGTATACAGCGAGTGATGCAGATGCTGTGATTACAAAAAGTTCAAATACCGATAGGATTGAAATGCTTGGTGAGCAATTGATAAATAAATCCTATGTCTTGCTTTATGAAATTTCAGAGCTGATTAGTATGGAACAGTATTATGATAAAGTAGATGCCACGAATAAAAAGAAAGACAATTATACGCCTGTAAAACGAACTGATGAGGGATTTATGGTTAAATATAATGTGTATGCCTACAAACTCAACTTCAATGACTCGGTGGCAGCAGTGTTTTACAATAATTATTGGGTAGATAATAAAAACTACAATACCGAAAAAGTGACCAACTGGAAAACAGCCATCTTTCCAATGCAATATGTGACCAAAGTATCGGGCAATATGCAAACTACACAACCCAAAGACCCTAAAAATGCAATTTATTTAACCAAGAAGAAAAAAACTTCGGCTGAATTACTTGAAGAATTACCAGAGAAATGTCAATCGGAAGCGATATTCGAACTCAGTAGAAAAATTGAAGATTTCCGTTTAAAAGTTACAGTTTACAAAACCTATCCGGTAAAAGCTAAACTAGGCACGAAAGAAGATTTGTACACCGACCAACGATTCTATATTTACGAATTGGAACTTGATAAGAAAGGAAATCAAAAAACAAATAGAATGGGCGTAGTGCGTGCCAAAACCATAGTGGATAATAAAAAAACAGCCACAGGGGAATCCAAGCCTTCCGAATTCCAACAAGTAAATGGGAAAACACTTTATGAAGGAATGTTTATGGAAAGTAAAGAAGATTATGGGGCGATATTAAATATAGGTAGCAATTCGAGTTCTAATAAATCATTGGGTGGATTTAATTTAGGGGCCGATTTTCGAATCTCGCGCTTTGTTAAGTCTCCAGAAGTACATCTTGGTGTGGATATTTCATTCAATTCGATGAAGAATGTCAATCCAGGCAAAGTGGAAACTCCAACATTAATTCTCACCTCTGATGAGTCAAAATGGTCTGGGAGCACGATGGCAATTGCAGTGTATTTATCCAAGGAAATGTATTTTACTAATAAGGGCAATGTTTATTTGAAACCTTCGGTAGGCTTCGGATTAAGCTCTTATACACTCAATAAATATGACGACGAAGATTTATCATCCATGTTCTCTGGAATTGATAAAAAAGATTATGATTGGTCCGCTTTTTATCTTCCAATTTCGGCTGGGCTAGGCTGGAACATTACACCATCAGTTTCTCTCGAAATGAGACCAGGAATTTATGTTAATTTTGCTGCCACAACTGGAAACAATGAGAGTTTGATGCAAAATTCTTCAACGTATACTGAGGGATGGGGATTCAAATCTATCGGAAAAATGGGAGTTGGAGTATTTAATGTGTTGAATTTGAGGGTAAGGTTGTAGGGAAAAGGAGGCGAAGGCAAAGGCAAAGATATTTACGATTTACATATTTACAATTTACTACTTAAGAAGGCGAAGAAAGAGTTTGGAATTTGAAAATTTGAAATTTGAAAAAAGCCAAACTATTTAATCACACAAAACCTAAATTCTTTCAAATTCCAAACTTTTTCAAATTCCAAATAAAATATGATCATTATGAGAAAATTAAGTGAAACATTTCGCAAAATTGACATGAGATATTTTGCGATAATTGCCAAAAGTTTATTGCTAATAACTGCGTTAATTCTTTCATCGGCGGTAAACAGCCAAAATCGTAAAGCTGACAAGGACACTCAAAAGTGGATTTATGAAATCGAACCCGTGGGTGTTGGTACTCAAGGTTCTTATTTAATCAAAGTTTGGTCTTATTCAAAGAAACCTTTGGTAGCTATTGAACAAGCCAAGAAAAATGCAGTTCATGGTATCATTTTCAGGGGTTTTTTGGGAGTAAGTGGTATTCCAGGCCAACGACCGCTTACCAATAATCCGAATCTTGAAATTGAACAAGCTGAATTTTTTAAAAACTTTTTTGCCGAAGGCGGAAAATACATGAAATTTGTAAACGTAACCAACGATGGTTCTGTGGCAGCAGAAGATCGGTTGAAAGTGGGCAAAGAATATAAAATTGGTGTAATTGTTTCGGTCAATGTAGCTGGACTTCGAAAAGACCTTGAAGATGGTGGAATCCTCAGGGGTTTAAGCAGTGGATTTTAATTTTATAAACAGAAATGTAAAATGAGAAAGTCAATTCATACCCTAAGTCTAATAATTGTAGTTTGCTTGTGGTCAATGACTGGTGTTGCACAGCGGAACTCAAATATTGGACATTACAATATTGAGCCTGAATGCCTTGGAGTTGAGATGGATGGCTCAGTAACACTAAGAGCTTGGGGAACGGGTCGAAATAGAATCGATGCAGTAGATCAAGCAAAAAAGATTGCAGTGCGGGATGTTTTATTCAAAGGACTAAGAAAAGGCAATCCTGATTGTAATCCTCGACCACTCGTACCCGAGGTGAATGCTGAAATGAAATATGAAGATTTTTTCAACAGATTTTTTTCCGACAAAGGCGGCGACTATAAAAAATTCGTATCTGGAAAAGACGAAAGACTTGACAATAAGATTTTCAGAAGAGGCATGAGCGATTCTAAAATGGTAACCTATAGTGTGATTGTTCGTGTGCTTCGCTCAGAATTAAAAGAATATTTAGCCAACGGATTTTCAGAACGTAATTCGATAGATATTCAATTGCCTTCCATTGGCATTACTAGGCAAGAACGGATAGATTGGAATTACGAAATTGAACCTGTGGGTGTTGGAACTCAAGGCACTTATTTAATTAAAGTCTGGTCCTACTCTAAAAATCCCGTATTAGCCATTGAGGAAGCCAAGAGAAATGCAGTTCATGGCATTATTTTTAAAGGTTTTGGTGGTGTTCAAGGTATTCCAGGTCAACATCCGCTTACCAACAATCCAAGTTTAGAAACTGAACAATCAGAGTTTTTCAGAAACTTTTTTGCTAATGGCGGAAAATATATGAAGTTTGTAAATGTATCGAACGATGGTTCAGTGGCTGCCGAAGATAGATTGAAAGTTGGTAAAGAATATAAGATTGGAGTTGTAGTATCAGTGAATGTAGCTGGACTAAGAAAAGACCTTGAAGAAGCAGGAATCATAAGAAGTTTAGGAAGTGGAACTTAATAATTTTAAAAAAGATTATGAAAATGACAAGCACTATTAAAATTTCATTTTTAATTTTGATTTTATCCTTTTTGACAATCGACAGTGGATTTGCTCAGCGAAATTCAAACATAGGCAAGTACACACTTGAACCAGAATGTCTTGGGGTAGAAATGGATGGATCGGTTACTCTCCGAGCTTGGGGAACGGGGCGAAATAGATTCGATGCGGTAGATCAGGCCAAAAAAAATGCTTTGAGAGATGTACTATTTAAAGGAATAAGAAAAGGCAACCCCGATTGCAATCCACGACCGCTTGTTCCCGAAGTGAATGCAGAAATGAAATATGAAGATTACTTCAATCGGTTTTTTTCAGACAGACACGATGAATACAAAAAATTTGTGTCGGGAAAAGATGAAAGACTTGACAATAAAATTTTCAGAAGAAGAATGGGCGATTCGAAAAGTGTAACATACAGTGTGATAGTACGTGTACAACGCTCAAGGTTAAAAGAACAACTAATAGAAGATGGTATTTTAAAATAACAACAATTAAAAGCATAAATGAATATGAAAAAATTTAAAGGCATAATTATTACCTTCATGGCTTTAGTATTGAGCATTTCTGTATTCTCGCAAGCTAAAAAACCTACCATTATGGTTGTTCCGAGCGATAATTGGTGCTACAAAAATGCTTATATAAATGAGTATGACAATCAGGGATCAAAAATAAAAATACCTGATTACAAAAGTGCTTTACAAGAAAGCTCAGAGCTACTTCAGGTAATAAGTAAAATCAACGAACTTATGGCCGATCGTGGTTTTCCACTTAAAAATCTTGAGTCGGTAATGAAATCACTTCAAGGACAGTCGGCCGAAGATGCCATGCTTTCAAGTAAAAGCAGTGCTGATGCCAACGAAAGCCCCATTGACAAACTCAAAAAAACTGCCAAAGCGGACATAATTATGCAAATGACTTGGACTATTAACAGAACTGGTCCAAAGCGTTCCATTACTTTCAACCTGCAAGGCATTGATGCCTACACCGATAAACAAATTGCGGGTGCTTCGGGCACTGGACAACCATCATTTACCGCTGAATTGCCAATTTTATTGGAAGAAGCTGTGTTGGCACACATTGATAATTTCAACGCTCAACTTCAGAAACATTTTGATGATTTGTTTGCCAATGGTCGCGAAGTTAGTTTGAGAATAATGACTTTCAGCTCATTTAATGGTGATCTAGAGTCGGAATTTGATGGCAAAGAATTGAATGAAATTATCGAAGCTTGGGTATCTGACAATTCAGTAAAAGGTCGTTTTAGTTTATCTGATGCCACTGAAAACACAATGCTGTTCGAGCAAGTACGTATTCCACTCTACGACATGAACAACCGTGCAGTTGACACACGAGGCTGGGCTAGAGACTTGCAAAAAATGTTGGCCGACCGATATAGAATTACATCCAAACTCATGACTCGCGGTTTAGGACAAGCACAATTGGTGATTGGGGAGAAATAGATTAGAAGAGTTTGGAATTTGAAAAGTTTGGAATTTGGAAGAGTTTGGGGTTTAGTGTTCGGTGTTTAGTGTTTGTGATTGAAGAAAACCGAAAAGTAGAGAATTAGAGTACTCCATTTGAAATTTATTCTAAAACATTACACTTTACACAATTACACCTTACACAATTACAGTTTACACATAAATTAAAAAAATACACATGAAAACACACAAAGTAATTATATTAATAACTATCGTATTAATGGTAGCCGGCTTCAACAGTATTCAGGCTCAGAAAATGTCAGATACGGAACGATTGGCTTTGACGGTTTGGGTTCCAGATAATGAAGGTGAAATTCCACTAGCTGCCATAAAAGTACTTGAGAATAAACTCATGCAAATTGCGACTCAAAATGGGATTACAGGTTCAACTGATTTATTGCGTTTTATCCTTACTGCCAATATCGATGTACTTACAAAAGACATCACACCCACAGCTCCTGTAATGCAAGCTTATACCCTCAGTGTAAACATGAGTATAGCTGATGGAGTTGATGGGAAGGCATTTTCGAGTTATTCTACAACCGTTAAAGGCGTGGGCGAAAACGAAACAAAAGCCTATCTATCGGCATTGAAAAATTTAAAAACAAATAATCCTGCCTATCAATCATTTATCGAAAATGGGAAATCGAAAATTATAGCCTATTTCAATGCTCAATGCGATTTTATTATCAAACAAGCTAAAACATTGGCTGATATGAACCAATTTGATGAAGCCATCTGGAACCTGACTTCGATACCCGATGTTTGTCCTGAATGTTGGAATAAAGCCAATATTACTGCCAAGATGATATTCAAACAAAAGATAGATTTTGAATGTAAGGATAAAATCAATATGGCTAACAATTGTTGGAACGCAGGACAGAGTTGGGATGCAGCCAATCAAGCAGGAGCTATTTTATCGTCTATCGACCCAAATTCAGCCTGTGTTGATGAGATTAAACCTTTGGCTGCCAAAATTGAAAAGCGGATAAGAGAAGTGGATAAACGTGAATGGAAATTCTATTACGATTTCAATATTGGACTCAGACGCGACATGATAAAAGCCTATCGTGATGTAGGGGTTGCTTGGGGAAATGGACAAAGAAGAACAATTATTTACAAGTCCTACATAAATAATTTTCAAACAAGAAGACGGTATTGAGTTACGATATAATCATATTTCTTATTAGAAACTGAAATATTGATAATTCTAATTAAATCACTCAAATATCAGAATATCAAAAGGCTGCCTCAAATATTATTTTGAGGCAGCCATAATTATAAATGATTTGGTGTAAATTGTCATCCATCATTTTTATATATTCATAAATTATCTTGTCGAGCAATTCTAATCATAAGGATTTACTATCCGTTGACTTTTAGCATTTGATTTTGCAGACTACCAAAGGCTCAATATAGAATTATAAGATTCTAAATGGAATGGTAAGACCCACTACAAGTCCCATGGCTTTGGAGGCTCCATAAAAATCTGCCATTTTATACATTTTATCTGTAATTGCAGTTGATCCGATAAAATCAATTGGTTGTTTGGTGGTTACATTGTAGGCAGCATCAAATAAAGTCACTCTTAACGAAGTGTAGGTAAGAATATACCAATACCATTTTTTGGTATCATAATCGATTAAGAAAGGTGTGGATAACAATACACCTATAGAAGCTGCATTGAAAATATGACCCATTGTTTTCTGATGAGTGTTATTTAGTCCATCACCAATACCGTTAAGTATAATAGCTGCTGAATAAAGTCCAATCACTTTCAATTTGTCTACTTTTTTCTTTT
>JBBSCW010000163.1:0-7609 GCA_038249855.1 Bacteroidales bacterium | reverse complement strand
CTGAAAGTTCATTAAGTAAAGTAAATGCAACAACAGGTGCTACAAAATCTTCAGCAGGTATTCAAACAGCTACATGGAACGCTCAAGATCAAGCCAATAGCACTGTTGTTGATGATGGAATTTACACAGTAAGCATTGAAATGACTTCTGAAAGTTATGGAACAAATAGTAAGTATTTAACTACTACCTTTACAAAAGGAACAGTTGCTCAAACTGTTACGCCAGCAAATCTTGCACCCATGTCTACTGTATCGATTCAATGGGTACCAACAACCACTGCCTTAAACGGAATTGACTTTAACAATCAATATAGTGTTTATCCTAACCCAACTCGTTCAACAGTCTTTATCAATGGTTTTGACATTAGAGAAATTGAAATTATCAGTCTGAATGGGAAATCACTTTTCTTTACAAACAATCAAAAAATAGACTTGAGCGGATATCCAAAGGGTATTTATCTGGCAAAACTTACTACAAGTAATGGCACTTTCATGAAAAAAATTGAAAAACAATAATCATTGATTTTTTAGCACTGTAAAATACCCCTGCTGCGGCAACACGGTAAATTATGGGACAAAATAGGGACAGATAGCTTCCTAACCGCTTGAATACCAAACAAGCGGTTGGGAAACCGCTTGTCCCTCGTTTAGTTTAACTTCTTGTCCCTTGTTTGGTTGGATTAATAGGGTGACAAACGGTTTCCATTTCTTGTTAGAGTTTACTTGGGACAAGCGGTTTCCTTACCGCTTGATTAAATATTCTTTTCAAACCCAAGAAATTTATTTGTTCCTTATTGTATTTTCGAGCGGTTAGGAAACCGCTTGTCCCTCGTTTAGTATAAATTAGCATTTGGTACAGACCTATTGTAGAAGTCAACCGTCGGAAATAGTTTATAATGTTGAAAAAAACATTATTTTCGCATGTTGTAATTCGATTTTTTATGAGGAAAGTTTATTTTCTGTTATTGTTTGCTTTTTTTATTCTCGTTTCCGACCTTGAGGGTCGAAACAAGCCTGTGGCAATCATCCCTTTTGAGATGGTGGGAAATTATGTGGTTGTAAAAGTAAGAATTAACGATTCGAATCCGTTGAGGTTTATTCTTGATTCGGGTGTGCGAAATACAATAATAACCGAACTTTTTCCTGAAGATAATTTGAATCTGAAATATATCGACCAAAAACAACTTCAAGGATTGGGACAAGGTAAGACGATAAATACGTCTGTAAGTAAATCTAATGATATTATCTTAACTAGAGCAATCTCGCTTACCGATAAAACTATTCTCCTTTTGCAGGAAGATATTTTTAATTTAACGAGTCAGACCGGCACTAAAATCAATGGTTTGTTGGGTTTTGATTTTTTCTCGGATTATATAACCGAAATTGATTATTCTAAACGGAAAATCAAATTCTACCAGCGCGAAAGCTTTGTTGCTCCACCTGAATTTGGTATAATGCCGATGACTATAGAAAATCAGAAAATGTATATCCACCTTTCTATCCTCGAAACAGTTAGCGAACGTCGGTCGATTAAAATGTTTATCGATACGGGAGCTGAGCTTTCGGCATGGTTTCAAACACTTACCAATAAAGCCATTGAGATACCTGAAAAATCGATTCAAGGAAGAATTGGTCAAGGATTTAGTGGCGAAATTACGGGTTATTTTGCCCGAGTACCTCAAATTTGTATTGCTAACTTTTGTGTTAAAGATCCGGTGGTCGCTTTCCCTGACCCTGTGGCAATTTCAGAAATCATTAAGAATTCCGATCGTGATGGTACAATCGGAAGCCAATTGCTCAGCCGTTTCGACTTGATTATTGATGTGTTTTCAAAAACCTTTTATTTTAAACCCAATCGGAATTTCAATAAACCTTTCGTTTACAATATTGCTGGTATCGAGGTGGTTCAGACTTTATCCCAATTGTCTTATTTTGAGGTTATAAACGTTTGGAATAATTCCCCCGCCCAAAAAGCAGGTGTCATGATTGGAGATATTGTTTTGGAAGTCAATAATGAGAATATATTCAAACTTTCACTTTCCGAACTAAGGGGCTTTTTCGAGAAACCATCCAAAAGACCATTGCGGTTAATGTTGATTAGAGACGGCAAGCATATTGTTTTAAATATCAATATGGAAACCAAAATATAAATGATTTTGCCACTGCTGTTAATAAAAAAAGCCCTTAATTTTATCGAAATTATCGAACAAAATTAAGGGCGCTTTATATTGATTATCAAGGATACACTACTTCAATTCATCGGAAGTATAAGCTTTGGGTAATTTGCGAAGATTATACTGCGAAGCCATTATTTCGCCATAAGCACCAGCTGAGCGAATGGCAATAATATCGCCTCGTTTGGTTTTGTTCATAAAATACTCCTTGGCAAAAGTGTCTGATGATTCACAAATCGGACCAACCACATCATATTCTTCCTCAGGCAATTCGGAACTCAAATTTTCGATGCGATGGTAAGCTTGATACAAAGCAGGACGAATCAATTCAGTAAATCCAGCATCGAGAATAGCAAATTTCTTTGAAGTACCTTCTTTAATGTACAACACTCTAGAAATAAGGCTACCGCATTGAGCGACAACTGCACGACCCAGTTCAAAATGAAGCAATTGATTGGGGCGAAGTTTTAAGTATTTACGGAAAACCTTGAAATAAGCTTCAAAGTCAGGAATACTCAAATGGTTCGGATGTTCATAACTGATTCCAAGACCACCACCCACATTGACATGCTGAAGTGTAATGGCACGTTTCTCGAAATGATCTTGTATTTCATTGATCTTCAAACATAAGTCCTGAAAAGAACTCATGTCGGTAATTTGCGAACCAATATGAAAATGTATCCCTATCAACTTGATATTCGGTAATGTCAATACCAAATCTGTCACTTTATCTAAATCGGAAAGATTGATTCCAAATTTATTTTCGCTCAGTCCGGTAGTAATATAATGATGTGTGTGTGCACTTACATTTGGATTGATGCGTAGAGCAACTTGGGCTACTTTTCCTTTGGCAGCTGCCAATTCATTCATTACTTCAAGCTCTGGAATGGATTCCACATTGAAACAAAAAATATCATTGTCCAGTCCTAAGTTAATTTCCCAATCGGCTTTACCTACGCCGGCAAAAACCACTTTCGTAGCAGGAATACCAGCATCGAGAGCCGCCTGTACTTCGCCTCCACTCACGCAGTCGGCACCTAAACCAGCTTCTTTAATAGCTTCCAACACATTACTATTCACATTAGCTTTCATAGCATAATGCACCACAAAATTGTTGTTATGTAAAGCGTGTTGATTAATTTCGGCAAGTGTGGCCCGCAATAGATCTAAATCGTAATAATAAAAGGGAGTTTGAATCTCCGAGAATTTATTTATTGGGTATTGAGCTTTAATCATATATGTAAAATTGAGTAAGAAAAAAACCAGCATGATGAATGCCGGTTTAGTATAATTAATCGTTAAAAAGACCTTTGCTTAATGCAACCAAGGCATTTTTCTTATCCTCAGCCTTAATTAAAAACGAAATGTTATAATTACTTCCGCCGTACGAAATCATACGAACTGGAATATTGTCCAAAGCTGAGATTGCTTTTGTTGGAAAATCTAAATTTTCAGGAGTCAAATCACCTACAACACAAATAATTACCATATCGGTATCGACGGTTACAGTTCCTAATTTTTTAAGGTTATTCACTATCTCATCCAAGCGTTTGGTATTGTCAATAGTCACCGAAACGCCAACTTCCGAGGTAGTAATCATATCGATTGGAGTTTGGTATGATTCGAAAATTTCAAATACTCTACGCAAAAAACCGTGAGCCAATAACATGCGACCCGATTTAATTTTGATAGCAGTAATTCCATCTTTTGCAGCTACAGCTTGTATTTTGTGTTTGAAACTCCTCATAGAAATCAAAGTTCCCTGAGCTTCTGGTTCAATGGTATTCAACAATCGTACTGGGATATTATTCAACTTGGCAGGCAAAATACAAGTAGGATGCAGAATTTTAGCTCCAAAGTAAGCTAACTCAGCAGCTTCATCGAAATGTAGAAAAGGCACTGGTTTTGTTCCTTCTACGATCCGTGGATCGTTGTTGTGCATGCCATCAATGTCAGTCCAAATTTGAATTTCCTCTGCTTTCAAAGCTGCTCCAATCAAGGATGCACTATAATCACTTCCGCCACGTTGTAAGTTATCTATTTCGCCATAAAAATTACGGCAAATATAGCCCTGAGTGATATAAATCATTTTGTCAGGCACAGCTTGCAACTGTTTTTCGAGGTTCTCGGCAATAAATGCAGTGTCTGGTTCCGAATTTTTATCAATTCGCATATAGTCCAAAGCAGGTAATAAAGCACTGTTTTCGCCTATTTCTTTTAAATACAATTGAAACATCATTGTAGAAATCAATTCGCCTTGAGCTAAAATTGCTTTTTCCTCGAACAAAGTAAAAACTGATGTTGAAAAGGAACGCATATATTCAAAATGCGTTTCGATGATCGTACGAGCTTCTGCTTTAAATTCAGCCGAGTCGTATAAATCCTCAATTACCTCATAATATTTTTGGAGTAATAAATTTATTTTTTCTAATGCACCTGATGTATTATTCTTGTAAAAATAATCAGAAATTTCCACCAAGCTGTTCGTAGTGCCCGACATAGCCGATAGTACAACGATTTTTTGATTTCCATCACAGATAAGTTTAGCCACATCTTTCATGCGTGAAGCTGAGCCCACAGATGTTCCGCCGAATTTTAATACTTTCATTTCTTTAGTGTTATGTATTTTTATTCATTCATTTTACGAACTGCAAAAGTAATAATTTTTTCTCGATTTTTTTCATTTGAATATTCGATTTAATGATTTACTTTTGTAGAACTTATGTACTACACACAATGTTGTACAAATTTATACCGAAAAAATAGGCTGGGAAAAGTAATTTGCAGGAAGGTGAAAAACAAAAAAAAGGAAGAACAAATGCTCTTCCTTAATAAAAATAGGGTGGAAAACGGGGCTCGAACCCGCGACCCTCGGTACCACAAACCGATGCTCTAACCAACTGAGCTATAACCACCATGTTTTAGCGGTTGCAAAGATAGTACAGCATTTGCTTATGTGCAAGAGTTTCACACAAAAAACTTAATCATTTTTACAATTACCTAATATTCAACACTAAACAAAGTGAAAAGAACTAGCTTTTACATCGCAAATCCAATTTTGGACTCCCAAATAACGGATATTAAACTAAAAATACGCCTTTCGATGAGCGGAGAAGTATCTGAACAAATGATAACAGCAGGCATAGAATACAAAAAAAACTATGGCGTTTCTATTCCGGTCATCAGAGATATCGCAAAATCTTACACACCTGATGCCGATTTAGCCAATCGACTTTGGTTGCTGGGCATACGCGAAACAATGATACTTGCAACACTGCTCTATCCGAAAGAAAAATTGACCATTGAAAATGCTAAAGAATACATTCTTGAACTGGACAAAATGGAATTAGTGGAGCAAATATCCATGAATCTGCTTAACAAGCTTACTTACGCTAAAACCTTGTGTATTTGGTGCATAAATAGCCCTGAACTCTGGGTTCGTATTACTGGACTAATGCTTTCGGTTCGTATTTACAATCAATTAAACCAATTAGAAGTGGACAATATTATAGACAAAGCCTTTGAATTTTCACAAACAAATGAATATTATTTATATAAAGCAATTGCCCTCAGCCTGAGCCGTATATGCAGAAGAGATAATGAAACTTCACAAAAAATTCTTGATAAAATAAATAATGAGTTTGACTCAAAAAACACAGGGCAACAATATATTAGCAACGAATTGAAAGCAGAAATAGAGTTTTTGGGAACAAAGTAACACAAACAAACCAAAAAAGTTGTATTTTTGTAGGTCAACTAGAAGATAGTGAGAATCAAAATTTACTATTAGAGCATACTCAGTAAAAGAAACGTTCAAAAGCCGTATAAATCAGTTCTAAAACATCATGAAAGATGAAGCCGCATTCGAAGATATTTTGGAGATATTTACCGAATTTCTTTCGGAACATAAATGTCGAAAAACACCAGAACGCTTTGCCATTCTCGAGCACATACATGTAAACGAAGGTTTTTTTGATGCAGAAAAATTGTTTGACGAAATGAAAGATGAGTTTCGTGTGAGTTTAGCTACCGTTTATAATACGCTCGATTTGCTCACAAGTTGTAATTTAGTATCCAAAAATCAATTTAGCGGGAGTAAATTACTTTTTCAAAAAACATTTGGGACTACAGCTCAACATCACATGATTTGCTCAGTATGTGGTAGTGTAAAAGAGTTTTCTGACAGAAAACTTCAGGCATGCATTGATGCAAAACATTTTGCTTCATTCACCACATCCTATTATACCCTCAACTTGTACGGTGTTTGCAAAAAATGTAGTAAAATTAAAAAAACAAAGAAAATATAAATCAATCAACATAAAAAAATCGATGAAAGTAGATGTATTATTAGGTCTCCAATGGGGAGATGAAGGAAAAGGTAAAGTAGTAGACGTTTTAACTCCTCAATACGATTTAGTTACACGTTTTCAGGGCGGTCCCAATGCAGGGCACACCTTAGAGTTTGAAAGAAAAAAATTCGTGTTACGGTCAATTCCTTCTGGTATTTTTCAAGGAGGCAAAATAAATGTAATTGGAAATGGCGTAGTGATTGACCCTGCACTTTTCAAAGCAGAAATTGAAGCATTAGAAACTTCAGGACATCCGCTTACCGAACGATTGAAAATTTCAAAAAAAGCGCACCTTATACTCCCAACTCACCGATTGCTCGATGCAGCCTACGAATCGGCAAAAGGGAGCGATAAAATTGGGACTACTGGTAAGGGGATTGGACCTACTTATACCGATAAAATTAGTCGCAATGGAGTCAGAGTAGGTGACATATTGAATAATTTTGAAGAAAAATACAATGCTGCCATTGCTCGTCATAAAGAGATTTTGAGTCAGTACGATTTTGAATATGACTTGGCAGAATTGGAAAAAGCTTGGTTTGAAGGCATTGAATGTATTAAAAGATTTGAACTAATTGACAGTGAACATTTTGTAAACGAATCAATGCAATCTGGCAAAAAAGTATTAGCCGAAGGTGCTCAGGGAACAATGTTGGATATTGATTTTGGCTCGTATCCTTTTGTAACCTCGTCGAACACGATTTGTGCAGGTGCATGTACTGGATTGGGTGTAGCTCCCCGAAACATTGGCGAAGTTTTTGGAATTTTCAAAGCTTATTGTACTCGCGTTGGAAGTGGTCCCTTCCCTACTGAGCTTTTTGATGAAACTGGCGATTTGATGCGTAAAATTGGATTCGAGTTTGGATCTGTTACTGGTCGTCCTCGCCGCTGCGGATGGATTGATTTAGTGGCACTCAAATATGCCATTATGATCAATGGAGTAACGCAACTCATTATGATGAAAAGTGATGTAATGGATGGTTTCGATACCATTAAAGCGTGTGTTGCTTATAATATTGATGGTAAGGAAACTTCTAAATTCCCTTTCGACTTAAACGATGGTGCTGAACCACTTTATGTAGAAATG
>JBBSCW010000162.1:0-7636 GCA_038249855.1 Bacteroidales bacterium | reverse complement strand
GAGTCGATGGTAATTTTAGCACCCATGTCCCAATTTGGGTGTTTTAACGCATCCGCTAACGTAACTTTTTCCAAATCAAGAAGCGATTTAGTTCGGAAAGGACCACCAGAGGCTGTTAGAATCAATTTTTCTATCTGTGTATTTCCTTCACCTACAAGACATTGAAAAATAGCAGAATGCTCAGAATCGACAGGAATTATTGCTGAATTATATTGTTCCACCAATTCGCAAATTAAATCACCAGCCACAACCAAAGTTTCTTTATTGGCCAAAGCTATTTTCTTTCCAGCTTTGATGGCGTCAATCGTTGGTTTCAATCCAGCATATCCAACCATAGCGGTTAGCACTATGTCAATTGGCTCCATTTGAGCAACTTGTGCGATAGAGTCTGCTCCTGCAAATACCTTAATAGGTAAATCTTGAAGACTTTCTTTTAGTTGATGATAATGACTATCGTTGGCAATTACAACGACTTCGGGTAGGAATTTCCGAGCTTGCGCAATCAATAAATCGACCTGATTATTGGCCGTGAGTGCATATACCTCAAAAATAGAACTATTTTCCGAAATTACTTCTAATGCCTGTGTGCCAATGGAACCCGTAGAACCAAGTATGGCTATTTGTTTTTTTTGTTTATTTTCCATTTTATAAGTTACTTGAATAGGATCAAGAAACTAAAATATAATAACATCCTCAGGATTAACTGGTTTACCTTGTTTCCACAATTCAAAATAGAACTGAATTCCAGATTTATCCCGATTATTGCCGCCCGTTATGGCAATTCCTTCCCCAGCTTTAACGTTATCACCCACTTTTTTCAACAATTGTGTATTATTTTTGTAAATCGACAAATAATTATTTTCATGCTGAACCTGAATTACCCAACCAAATTCAAAAGTAAATGCAGCATAAACCACTGTTCCAGCGAGTACGCTCAGCACAGTCTCGTTAGGCGAAGTAATTATACTAATACCGTACTGTTTTTCGGACAAACTGTATGTTGAAGAAATAACCCCTTTGGTAGGACGAAAGAAAACATACATATTCTCATTGGATTTACTCTCAATCGTTGTTAAATTGTACTTTTCCTCTCTTTCAAATTTTGCTACAAACTCCTTTTCTTTTTTCGATTTATTAAGGTATTCATTGGCCGTATTAACCATCTGTGTGGAATCTAACGATACTATGGAATCAGCTTTTATATCACCTGAGATTATATCTTTTAACACAGAAAGATAGCCCGATTGTAATTCTATTTTATTCAACAAAGAATCCGTATACATTGATTGAGAAATAATTCGGCCTCGATTTCCTGATTCACCATAGCCTGGAAGATAAAAGCGTATAGGAGTAGTAAAAATTAAAATCGTAAGTAATATAAAGGTAATCAAGACCAAAGCTGAGCCATAAATCAGGACACTTAATCGCGACAATCTAATATGCCATGATTCTTCCAATGTATTTTCGTTCAATACGGAAACACGATATTGAAAACGTAATCTTTGTAAATTGGATTTTAGGTTAAGCCTTTTCTTTTTCATTTAAAAATTTCATAAATTACCAATGGACACAAAAGTAACTAAATTGTAGCTATAACCAAAACACACGAAGCCCGAACGATTTCATTAGTTCGAGCTTCGTATTCTAATTCATTAAAATCAAATGGCGTTGCCAATCATAAACACGGCAGCCAATGAAACGATAGCATACAATTCAGGGAAAACGGCCAAAATGAGCGTTTTGCCAAATACATCGTAACCCGAGCCGATTCCGGCAATACCATTAGCACAAACTTGTCCTTGACGAATGGCTGAAAAAAGTCCAGTTAGTGCCAAAGCCAAACTTGCTCCAAAAACGGCTGCTGCTGCACCCCAAGTCATATCGGGAGTAAGTTTACTTGCAAGTAGGAAATAACCTAAAAAGCCATACAATCCTTGCGTTCCGGGTAATGCGCTTAATACCATGTAATTACCAAAAGCATCGGCGTTTTTCTTTAATGCTCCAATAGCTGCATTTCCAGTAATAGTAACTCCAAATGCACTTCCAACTCCTGCAAGTCCAACCATTAATCCAATACCAATATAAGCCAAAATAATAGGTTCCATAAATTTTTGTTTTTTTAATTGTTATGTTTTTGTTTTTCTAATTTTTAATTCATTATATTGAAATACTTTAAAATAATGTTTCTTGTTCTTTGTAGGCAGCAAAAGGTTTATATTTTTTACCTCCGCCTTCGAAGCCTGAGTTTTTATAAAATTCAACGAAAGTCAGACGCATAGGGTGAACAAAGGCACTTAAACCAGACATAAATATATTAATACTGTGCCCAAGAAGCATTATAATTACCATAATAATCGGACTTAGTACAGGGATATTTCCACTTAGCTGTATCGCTAAATCGTTGAAAACAAAACCCATTACTGCACCCGAAATTCCTAAGGCAAAAAGTCGAATGTAGGATAGAACATCACCTAAAAGACCAGTTGCCATATTATAAGTATCCCAAAGTCCAGCGCCAATGTTTATAAGCGGATTTCGTTTGATATCATTTAAAATAAAAATCAAAAGACCGCCAATGGAGAAAATAGAAATATATGCCCATTTAGTTATTACTGCATCAAGCCCAGCAAATTGTGACAAGCCATATACTGTTCCGCCACCAATTATGGTAATAATCCAACCCCAAGTAGATAATGAAGCTGGCAATCCATATCGACGAACCTGACCTACTGCTTTGATAATCATTCCGAACATAATTTGCACTACACCAATAATTAATGCGGTGTAGAAGAGCTGATTAGGGTCAAGCATCACTACTTTAAATTTTTGAATCCACCCAATATTTAATTCCAAAAGATTGATTCCAAAAAAAGTTCCGCTCACAATTCCCATCACTACTGTGGCACTTCCAAGCCAAGTTACCAGACTCAATACGGGGCGCAAGGCTGGTTTTACTTTTCTGCGGGCAAAAATAGCAATCAATACCAAAACAAAACCATAGCCCGCATCACCCAAACACAAGCCAAAGAACAGCATGTAAAATGGAGCGAAAAATGGTGTTAAATCGAGCTCGTGATAATTAGGAATATCATACAATTCGCCTATCATTTCGTATAACTTAGTGAAGGCATTGTTTTTTAGTTTCACAGGCACTTTATCCTCTTCTGTTGGAATACGAGATTCAAAATAAACTCCCATATTTTCAAGATAAATGTTCAGCTGCTCTTCATTTTCTTCCGGACAATAGCCTTCGAGTAGCATTACTTTATCGGCTGCTTCGGCAGTTGAATTCAATAAAACTTTTGAAAAATCAATATTACCCATTATCAAAGCCTGAAAAGCTTTTAATGTATTGAAATCATTTACAGCATGTTGTATTAATTCAATGTTTAGATTTACAATTTCAGCTCGGATTTCAAGAATTTCTGCGTCCAACTCTACAACTGTTTTATCAGATAATTTTATCGGGTCAGCATCGATTTCTACAACCACATCTGGTTTAGTTACCGTTACAAAATATCGAGTTGATCCAACTGTATCAATTTCAAAAGCATTGTACAATACTTCCCATTCTTGGTCGAATTTGCGTATATTGGAACTGAAAAAACGAACTATAAAACCATTCCGTTCTAATTCATCAATAAGTTTGTGACTGAAATCGCCCCAAACCTCCATTCTTTCGCTTTCCTTCTCTACAATACTAAGTTTTTGAGCTAATTGTTCCTTTTCAGTCAGTCGATTTTCAATTTTTGTAAGAACACTAAGTCCATCCATTGAAGTATCTGCAGGAAGTAGATTTGCCTTTTTTGGAAAACGCTTTTCTAATTGCTTCACGGTGGCTTTTATGCGTGCTGCCAATTGCATTTTATCACGCAACAAATCATTTTCGGCAATACCTTCGGGCTTTTCAAGTAC
Organism: Bacteroidales bacterium; assembly: GCA_038249855.1. Classification (GTDB taxonomy): domain Bacteria; phylum Bacteroidota; class Bacteroidia; order Bacteroidales; family Paludibacteraceae; genus Paludibacter. The sequence goes on along the minus strand of JBBSCW010000162.1, from coordinate 3,721 downwards.
ATGCAACACACCTATCTCCCTAATTTTTTCAAGGAATTCAATGTATTGCTTATGATAAATCAAAAAACTGTATTTCTTCATTTTCAGTATCATAGTTCAGCCTCCTCCATTTTTTCTTGACGAGATTTTACAATTTTCTGCGACGATTTAGAAAGGTTTTCCTCATCTTCCATAAATCGTTTTATCATCCGGATGGCTTCCTCGTACCCAGGAATTTGTACTTTCTCGAACAAGTTCACTTTTTGAGTGGTTTTTTTGCGAGCATGTTCCAACAAGTTCAATTTTTCGGACGAAAATTCACGTTCGATTCCTACTTGCGCCAATTCCTTCAATTCAGTTAACCCATCCGCATACCATTTAGGCGAATTAAACAAACTGAAAGGTTTTGTTGAATAAATCACTTCATTCAGCAATGGAATACGTACGCCAGCGATTTTTTTGATACCCATTTTCACCTCTTCCACTTTCAACAAACTAGTATCGAACTCGCCCCACAATGCTAACATTTTATCATAAGCATTAATGCGTTGTTCCAATTCTAGTTCAAGTTTTTTAATGTCATCTTTGGCGCGTTTTACTTCCATCCGCAGAGCACTTTCCTTATTTTTAATTGTAGGCAAAGCACGTACACGCATCTTCAAATTTTTCTCCAAAGATTGCAGCGAAGTTTTATTATATTGAAATTGTATTGCCATAAGTAAATAGTTGAAAGTTAAAAGTTGAAAGTTGAATTGTATAACAGATATTTTATTACCATATATTATTACAATCACTCAACCTCCTAATTACCATCTAAGATACAGTAAATTATTATATTAATCTTTAAGTTTTATATAAATTGGTTCGTCTTCACAAACCATATCTTTTCCATTTTTGCGTTTGAAAGTATGTTTCACTTTCAAAACTGCAAAATTCAATTCTATCGTTGTCTCTGTTTCTGTGGCATCTAATGAATCTCCCAAAATCTCTGAAATGATTTCAGCACTCTTTTTCATGAGTGACTTCTGTTTATGCTCTTCCTGCACTTCAATGATTTCTGAAACAGTTCGCGTAAGATTTCTGATTTTAGTAAACGTTTCAATTATTTCGATGGTCGTTTCTGTCGCTTTTTTACTTTTCAGAATGGTGGCAAGCATATAAAGACCTTTTTCTGTAAAAGCCTTAGAGTTTATTCTGGTTTTTGTCAAATTTGCGGTCGAAATTTTCGACCGCAAATTTTCGAACTCTATATCATTAAGTTCAATGACGTATCCATACGGAAATTTATCAGGATTATTCTTAACTGCTTCATTGATTCGTTTTGTTTCAACTCCATATAATTCTGCTACATCGTAATCCAACAAAACTTGTTGATTGCGAATAACCAACAACTTACTTTCAACTTGATTATATTTAAGAACTTCGGTCATAATTGAATTCTAAAAGTGCGTTTTTGAATATTAGCTTGACATCTTTCTCAAAATTCTTTTAAGGTCGTTTTTTTCGACCTTTAAAACTCTAATTTAACTCTTACTCATTGAATTTGGTATAGACTACTTTTTCCAATATTTTTCCACCAATTCTTGTTTAATACTTACTTCCGCAGGTTTAAAGTGTTCGCCGAGCAAAGTCCACGCTACATCTAACATTTTGGTTGTATCGATATTAACATCAATGGCTAATAATTGATTTGAATAATCTTTGGCAAAAGCCAAAGTACGCTCATCATAATCAGTTAAATCGAAACCGTTCTCCAATTTAGTTTTAGCATTGGCAGCATCAGCAAAAAGACGGACCGAAGCATTCATCACTTGTGGGTGATCTTCTCTTGTTTTTTTACCAATAACCAACTGTTTCAAACGAGAAAGTGAACGGAATGGATCGACAATTACTTTACCTACATCTGAATCTCGACGTAAGAACAGTTGTCCCTCAGTAATATAACCCGTATTATCTGGAATTGAGTGCGTAATATCTCCACCTGAAAGTGTAGTAACAGCGATAATAGTTATCGAACCTCCAGCAGGGAATTGAACCGCTTTTTCGTAAATTTTAGCTAAATCGGAATAAAGTGAACCAGGCATTGAATCTTTCGAAGGAATTTGATCCATACGATTTGATACAATTGCCAAAGCATCAGCATAAGAAGTCATGTCAGTCAAAAGTACCAATACTTTTTCATTTTTATCAACCGCAAAATACTCGGCAGCTGTCAATGCCATATCAGGAATCAACAAGCGTTCAACGGGAGGATTTTCAGTTGTATTCACAAAACTCACAATACGATCAAGCACGCCAGCATTGTTAAATACATTTTTGAAATACAGGTAATCGTCGTTAGTCAAGCCCATACCACCCAAAATAATTTTATCGGTTTCGGCACGCAAAGCCACATTGGCCATTACCTGATTAAAAGGTTGGTCTGGATCGGCAAAGAAAGGAATTTTCTGACCTGAAACCAAGGTGTTGTTCAAATCGATGCCAGCGATACCAGTGGCAATAAGTTCCGAAGGTTGTTTACGACGTACAGGATTTACCGAAGGACCACCAATTTCACGTTCTTCGCCTTCCACTTCGGGTCCGCCATCAATGGGTTCGCCAAAGGAATTGAAAAAACGACCTGCTAATTGCTCACCCACTTTAAGCGAAGGAGCTTTACCCAAAAAAGTAACTTCGGCATTGGTAGGAATACCATCTGTTCCTTCAAAAACTTGTAAGGTTACAGCGTCGCCCATAATTTTAACTACCTGAGCTAATTTCCCATCTACAATTGCCAACTCTTCGTTACCAACTCCAGTGGCTTTTAAGGTGCAAGTAGCTTTATTTATTTGTGATATTTTGGTATAAATCTTTTGAAATGCTTTTGTTGCCATGTGATAAAAAGTTACAAGTAATTTGTTATGAGCCTAGAAGAATTTACAATTTTACAATTTACAATTAAATAGTCAATTGTATCTAAAACAAGCGATATCATTCTGAAATTTAATGAAACAAAAAGTTTAAATTTGAAAATTAAAATACAGATTCTTATTTTTTGCGTTCTGCCAATACTATATTCAATTGAGCAAGATATTTTTCGAATTCTTCGGATTTGAATTCAGAGTAATTTATTTGTTTACAGATATTTATAATACCTTTGAAATAATCCATTACTTCGGCAAAACCTTTGAATGAATAATCAGAATTACAAATATCCATCACTAAGTTGAGCATATATTCTTGTCGTTCCATTGGCGAAACGGCATCAATATCGTCAAAAGCATCTTGTTGCAATATAACGAAATCTATTACTTCCGATTTCCAAAAAGTAACGTGATATTCAACTGGAACGCCATCGTCTCCCAAAATATTAATTTGCTCTTGAATTTCTTTTCCACGTTGCAGAATGGTTTTCATGTCATTCACTTTGGTTGTCCAGTCGGGTGAAATACGTTTGGAAATATATTCTTCAAATTCAGGATATTCAATGTATTTCGAATAGCTATCAATTGGATTAACAGCCGGATAACGTTTACGGTCAGCACGTGTTTGATCCAAGGCAAAGAAGCAACGAGCAACTTTTTTAGTTCCCTCGGTTACAGGTTCTTTCAAGTTACCACCAGCGGGCGAAACAGTTCCTATAAAGGTAATTGAACCTGTTTTACCATTTTTAAGATACACATAACCTGCACGACTATAAAAAGCACCAATAACTGCCGATAAGTCCATCGGGAAAGCATCTTGACCTGGAAGTTCTTCCATG
>JBBSCW010000161.1:0-7639 GCA_038249855.1 Bacteroidales bacterium | reverse complement strand
TGGTTTTGTTCGCGACACAACTTATGGCGTTTTCAATTTGGCACCTACTGCGCGCTTTCAGTTTAATTTTGGTAAAAAGAAATTTGCACGTTTCGACTATCGCGGTCGTACTCAGCAACCATCGATTAACCAAATGCAACCGGTGAAAAACAACAACGATTTAATGTCTGAAACTGTAGGTAATCCTTTGCTAAACCCATCTTTTTCACATTATATGAGGTTGATGTACAGCACTTTCAATGATGTTCGCTTTTCATCGTTCAGTACCTATATGAGTGCAAACATGACTAAAGATGATATGGTTTCGAATAAAATATACGATAATACCCTCAAACAATACAATCAGACAGTTAATTCTGCCGAAATGCCATTTTCATTGTATTGGAGCGTAATGTACAACACGCCGATTATCAAAAAGCGACTGCACTTCAATACAAATACAAATTTCGGATATCGCACGCAGTATTCTTATATTTCGAGAGGAGTTAAAATTGATTCGATTGATTATGATAATTTTATACTTGGAGCCATGAGTAAAACACGTAATTACAATGGTTCGGAGGAAATTGCTCTCACTTTTACGCACGATGTAATTGAACTTGGAGTGAGAGGTCGGATAGGTTATACCAATTCGCTTAATAACCTTAAAAATATAGAAACAGAAACTTGGGATTGGATGGGACGAGGCAATGTGGTTATACGTTTTCCGTACGATTTTACGCTTAGTTCAGATATAGCATACTCGGATAGAGCAGGTTATTCCAATTTAGATCAAAGTGAAATTATGTGGAATGCATCAGTTGATAAAGCCATGTTTAAGAAAAAAGCTGTACTTTCGTTGCGAGCTACCGACATGCTACATCAAAGACTCAATATCCGTCAAGTAATTGGCGATAATTACATACAATATAGCAGTTACAATACTTTACCATCGTATTTTTTGCTTACTTTCACTTATAAATTAAGTAGTTTTGGTGCAAAAAATCCTGGAATGTCAGGAGAAAGACGTTCAGGTATGGGTTCTGAAATGCGTAGAGGAAGCTATGGTGGTGGCGGCGGTAATGGCGGTAATGGCGGTGGCGGCCATCGTGATGAATATTGAGAAGAGGAATAAGGCGAAGGCGAAGGCGAAGACAAGGGAATAAGGCGAAGGCAAAGGCAAGGGAATAAGGCGAAGGCAAAGGCAAGGGAATAAGGCGAAGGCAAAGGCTCAGGCAAAGACAAAGGAATAAGGCGAAGGCAAAGGCAAGGGAATAAGGCGAAGGCGAAGGCTCAAGCAAAGACAAGGGAATAAGGCGAAGGCAAAGGCTCAGGCAAAGACAAGGGAATAAGGCAAAGGCTCAGGCAAAGACTACGAAATAAGGCGAAGGCAAAGACAAGGGAATAAGGCGAAGGCGAAGGCAACGGAATAAGGCAAAGGCTTAGGCAAAGACAAAAGGAAATATATAAATCTCAATCTCTTCAGACACTAAACGCCAAACACTAAACACTAAACACTAAACACTAAACACCAAACACTAAACACCAAACACTAAACACCAAACACTAAACACTAAACGCTAAACACTAAATACCAAACACTAAACACTAAACGCTAAACACTAAACACTAAACGCTAAATCCCAAACCTTTTCAAATTTCAAACTCTTAAAAAAACAATGCAAGTCAAAGATAAATTGTGGACTGCGAGTTTTATCAATGCAAGTATTGGTAATTTCTTGTTGTTTTTTGCTTTCTACTTATTGGTGCCAGTATTTCCACTCTATTTAATAGAGAAATACGAAAGTACTAAATCGATGGTTGGAATAGTATTGTCGAGTTATACCTTGGCGGCTCTTATTATTCGACCTTTCGCAGGTTTTTTTCTCGATTTATTGTATCGCCGACCATTGTATATTATATCCTATTTTTTGTTTATTCTCACCTTTATAGGTTATCCACTGGCACATGTCCTCGGTATGTTTTTATTTGTCAGAATTCTACACGGCTTTACGTTTGGATTCTTGACTACAGCGGGAAACAGTTTAATCATAGACATTATGCCTGCTTCACGCCGTGGTGAAGGACTTGGATATTTTGGTGTGGCAAATAATTTAGCCATGGCAGTTGGTCCCATGACGGGCTTGTTAATGCACGAAAGATTCAGTTTTGATAGTATTTTTTATACGGCCATAGGAGTAGGGTTTGTTGGTTTTATATTTGCGAATACGATTAAAGCCGAAAATTTATCGGATCGAAGGAATAAGCAGCCGCTTGCATTCGATCGTTTCTTTTTATTCAAAGGTATAAATGCTGGTTTCAGCTTATTGTTAATGGGAATTCCGTATGGAATGGCCGTTACTTATATTGCTATTTATGGCAAAGAAATTGGTTTAACGAGCAGCGTAGGATATTTTTTCTCACTCATGGCTGTTGGATTAGTCGTATCACGCCTGTTCGGTGGAAAACAGGTAGATAAGGGAAAAGTGGTAGCAGTTATTTCTTGGGGAACTTTTCTGTGTTTACTGGGTTTTATAATGCTTTCGTCTTTGATGTTCTTTCACAATCCAGTAATTATTACAGTCTTATTCTACATCATATCTGTTATTATCGGTTTTGGCTATGGCATGATATTTCCAGCATACAATGCACTTTTTGTTCAGCTTGCTCCACACAATCGTCGAGCAACAGCCAGTTCTACTTATATGACCAGTTGGGATGTCGGCATAGGTTTTGGACTCATTTTTGGAGGTTTAATTGCCGATAAAACCGGAAGTTTGGGCTTTTCGTTTATAGTGGGAGCTTTAGCTGTTTCAGTTTCATTGCTGTTCTTTATACGAATAGCCTCTCCACATTATTTGAAGAATAAATTGGTTGACGAGTAACAGTAAACGAGTTGATGAGGAAACAGGGAATAGGAAGTTAAATAAGGCAAAGGCAAAGGCTAAGGCAAAATAGTCTATTTACTATTTATTCATTTACAATTTATTATTTGAGAATAGTAGCGAGATTAAAACCCAAATTTCAAACTTTTCAAATTTCAAATGGAGTACTCGACATCCCGCCATTGCGGGACTCTTTCAAATTTAATTTATTAACTGCTTCCACAAAATCAGCTATCAAATTCGGTTCAGTTTCAAATACATTTCCTACTACCACGATGTCGGCACCTGCATCCAATGCCTGAGTTAGGGACTCAACGTTTCTAATTCCACCGCCAACAATGAGTGGTATTTCAATATTGGCTTTCACTGCTTTTATCATAGACTGATTAACCGGATTTTTAGCTCCGCTACCAGCTTCGAGATAGCAAAGTTGCATACCAAGCAGTTCACCTGCAATGGCTGTCGATACGGCAATATCAATTTTATTCTGTGGTATGGCTCTGGTGTTGCTCATATATTCTACCGAGCTGGTGCTACCTCCTTCAATCAACAGATAGGCTGTTGAAATTACTTCTACCTTTGAATCTTTAATGGCTTTGGCTGAATTTACGTGCTGTCCGATTAAAAATTCTGGATTTCGACCCGAAAGCAATGATAAATATAACAGACCGTCACATTTATCGGAAAATTGCGAAGTATTTCCTGGAAAAAGAATTATATCAGCCTTCAATTCAGATTTAAGAGTTTCAATCAATTTATCGACTGAACTATGTAAATGACTTCCACCAACGAAAACAAAATCAGGCGTATGTGCTTTTAAAATCGACAAAGTATGTTGCAAATACATTTCAGTACAAGCATCTGGATCGAGAAGAACAGCCAACATTTTGCGATTGCTAAGTTGATTGGAGCTTATTTTCTTGTATATTTCGTTTTTCATGGAGTTTTTGTATCCTAAGTCTTTGCTTAATCTATGCAAAATACTAAATTATAATGTTCTGCAACAATGTAATGCATTTCAAATATTGAAACATTGGAGTGTTGCAATGCCGTAAAAGTTCCTTCTTTTTGTACTTGAAAGGGCAATATAGTGAGTTGATTTGCAAAATCGGCAACTTCACTTCCTATAATTTTATATAGAGCTTCTTTTGCTGACCAAATCAACTGAATTTCTTTGTTTTGCTCATTGCCCGAAAAGCTTTCCTGTTCGGATTGATTCAAAAAACGATGGGCTATTTTGTTAATCCTGGCAGTCGGACATTCAATGTCAATACCTACTTTTGCAGTTGGATGATGTATTACTGCAACCCAATTTTTGCTATGCGAAATACTCATGTGCGAAAGTTCATTTTCGAGAAATGGTTTTCCATTGTCGTCGTATAAAACTTTTACTGCCCGATTTAATATCTCGTTTATTGCTATTCGCGAAGTCAGAAATTCCAATCGGCGTTTGGGACTGGTGAATTTTTCTAAACCCGACTTATAACTGTCAAGATTAATCAACAGTTTTTCCAAATCCGATTCATTTTCGGTTAATTCCCAAACTAGAATCGTTGCCTCGCTTACTGTAAACTGCTTGTCAATCATTTTTCCATTCAAAAGTTTCCATCAAGCGAATCATGTCTTTTCTGATATAATTAACCATAGGCGCTATGGAATCTTTGTTGGGTACATTGTCGAAATACAAAGCTCCTCGAAAGAAGTTTTTTGTACTGTCTGTTATTACAAATTGCATCGATGATGCCGTATTTCCCTGTATATCGTAAAAAATCCCGTATACTTTTTTATTCGCATTGTTGTAGGCAGTCTCCGCTATACCATCGGCTTTCACGGCATGTTTATAAACGTATTTTCGTGAATCCTCTGATAATTCAAACAGATTGTTTTGAATTGGTTTATAGCTACAATAAAGGGTCGCATTGAGTGTTGGATATTGAACGTCCATCCAATACTTCTCATTTTTAACCTGCTTTAAATCAATATTGGCATACTCAGAAAGCTCAAAACGATAAGGAAAATTCAGGGTGTCCATAATGCTGTAATGAGCTTCTGGCAGTTCAATCCTGAAATAACCATAAGGTTTAGGCATAGGGCTTTTACTGCAAGCTGCAAGCAAAAAAAGTGCAGACAGCACAATTACAATATGAATATATTTCACGTTAAATCTCGGTTGTTTTTCAAATGGACTTCTCAATTAATCTTCTTCCGGATTACTTTCGGCTTTGATATTAAGTTTCACTTTTTTTATTCTTCGGTTGTCCACTGCCAAAATTTCAAATACATACTGATTGTAGCCTATCAGTTCGTTTTTAGCAGGAATTTCTCCTTTTATTTCGAGTATCAGTCCAGCCAAGGTTTCCACTTCATCGGTTACTTTTATAAAATCACTTTCCTCAATTTCTGCTATTTTAAAGAAATCGTTCAATTGAATTTTTGCTTCAAATATAAAAGTATGATTATCTATTTTAGTATATAATTTTTCTTCTTCGTCATATTCATCACTAATATCACCTACTATCTCCTCTAAAATATCTTCGAGGGTTACCATTCCAGAAGTACCGCCATACTCATCAACCACTATGGCTAAATGTACTTTTGTAGTCTGAAACTCATTCAATAAATCATCTATTTTTTTTGTTTCGGGTACGTAATAAGCTGGACGAACTAAGCTTTGCCAACGGAAATTTGCAGGTTTATCTAAATGAGCCAACAAGTCTTTAGCATACAATATACCTTTAATATTATCTCTTGAGCCGGAATAAACAGGAATTCTAGAATATCCGTGTTCAATAATAATATTGAGTAGATCCTTATAGTTTGTTTTGATATCAATATCAACCATATCTACCCGCGGGGTCATAATATCCTCCACCTGAATATTCCCAAATTTGATAATACCTTCCAAAATTTCAGTATCCTCATCTTTGCTATTCGAGGTCAATTCTAAAGCCTGCGAAAGTTCATACATCGAAATATTATTCTTATTTAGTTTGGATAATCGGGTATTGACAATGGAGGTAGAATTGACCAATAAACTTACAAAAGGACCGAATATTTTTTCGAGACCAAATATGATATGAACTGTTTTTCTGGTTGTTTTCAGTGCAAATCGAGTTGCGTAAATTTTAGGGGTTATTTCTCCAAAAAGTAACAATAGGAAGGTAATGATTATGGTTTGAAAAACAAAGCCTACGATGGGTACATTTTTGAACTCTAATATCGAATTTGTAAAAAAAGTAAGTAGAATAATGATAGAAACATTGACAAAATTATTACCTATCAATATTGTTGCCAACATTCTTTGCGGATTTTGTAGCAGCTGCAGAGTCCTTTGGTCGGGCTTTACGTCACTGTTTTCCATTTCGTCGATAGTTTGCGGATCGAGCGAAAAAAATGCTACTTCCGAAGCTGAAATAATAGCCGAAAGCATCAAAAATAAAATACTAATTATAAGTGCCACTATGCCCGATAAAGTAATGGGAAGTACTGATATGGCTGCGAAAGTTATTTGTAATGAGTCTGTTTCCAAAGGATTGAAAAAGTATTTTTTATAAATGATTGAAGAACTTATTTCACACTAATTATACCGTCTACCACAAATGTATTAACACCTCGCCAAGGAATAGTGCCAAAATATTCTTTGTAATGTAGTTCCACTTCTTTTCCACTGCAACGCATCAACGAATCAGCAACAGCCTTGTCAGTAACTGAAAAACTGAATTCATAGGACTGAATCGTATTTGCGGTTTTGGATTTGAATCCACTTTGTATCATTTTACCTTCGTAGGTTTTGAATACATAGCCTTTGTGTACAAAATAATTCAACTCTCCTGCCTTGACTCCTTCGCCAAAAACGAAATAATAGCGTATGTAGATAAAAGAAGCTAATGCAACTAAAACTACGATAGAAACAATAGTGATTGTTTTTTTTAAGGTCGGATTCATCATTTTTCTTTGTTTTATAATATCGATGGCAAATATAGCCATATTTTTCTGTAACATTTCAATTTTTTCGTAAAAAGTACTCCTTATTCCGCTAAATTAGCTAACTTTACAGCACTAAATGCTAAGTTATTGACTTGTGTTTTCTATTTGAAATTAACCTGTTTAACTCTATAAAATCAAATTATTATGGAAGATAAATTAGTAACTATTGCCATTCGTACCTACCAGCGGGCACAAATGATTAAAAGTGTTTTGGAAGAGAATGGCATCGAAACAGTGATTCACAATCTGAATCTTGAACATCCTGAAACCGCAGTAGGAGTGAGGGTTCGCATCAAAGAATCTGACTTGCCATCGGCACTGAAAATAGTGGAAGAGATGGAAAATGCTTGGGAAGTAAAGGTAGAAAAACCAAAAAGTCAAAAAGTGCTTATCCCCCTCGATTTTGCCGATCAGGTAGAGCGGACAATCGATTTTGGGTTTCAATTTGCTCACGATATGAAAGCCGAAGTTGTTATCATGTATGTCTATTTTAGCCCTGCGTTTACTATTTCGGTGCACAACGATTTGAATACTTACAGCATCAGTGATAGTGAATTACTAAGGCGAATAATAACCACAGCCAATGGGGATGCCGACAATATGAAAAACCTTCTGAATACTAAAATAAAAAAAGGGGAAATTCCTGATGTGCCTTTTAGTTTCGAGTTGGTTGAAGGGGTTCCAGAAGATCAAATATTAGATTATTGTAAAAAAAATAAACCGGCATTGGTGGTCATGGGAACGCATGGTAAGAATATCTCTACTGAACTTATTGGTAGCGTAACTGC
>JBBSCW010000160.1:0-7653 GCA_038249855.1 Bacteroidales bacterium | reverse complement strand
GAGCTTAATATCTGATTGATTTACAGGGGTAAAGTCAGCCACAGCAGCACACAAAATTGCGCCATCCATCTGCTCAAAACGTGACATTACAGCTTTGTGCATCTCTTCTGCCGATTCCACATTGATTCGTTCTATATTTTTGTTTTTCAAACTCATTCTAACGGGTCCGGTAATTAATGTAACTTCTGCACCTTGTTTAGCACAAACTTCTGCCAATGCAAAACCCATCTTACCCGAGGAATAATTGCCAACAAATCTCACTGGATCAATTTTTTCATAAGTTGGTCCAGCAGTAATCAACACCTTTTTTGACATCATCGTTTTTGGCTCAAAATAGTTATCCAAATAGCTCAATATTCTATCTGGCTCTTCCATTCTGCCTTTACCTTCAAGTCCACTGGCTAATTCACCAACGGATGGTTCAATAATCAAATTCCCATAAGATTTCAGTATTTCCAAATTTTTACGTGTACTTGGGTGGGCAAACATGTCCAAATCCATAGCTGGTGCTATAAATACTGGACATTTCGAAGATAAGTATGTTGTTAACAGTAAATTATCAGCTATACCTTGTGCCATTTTGCCGAGTGTATTCGCAGTGGCGGGGGCAATAATAAAAGCATCGGCCCAAAGTCCTAAATCAACATGACTATTCCAATCACCATTTTCGGGATTGAAAAAATCTACCAAAACGGGTTGTTTAGAGAGCGTAGCCAATGTCAATGGAGTTATGAATTCTTTGGCCAAAGGAGTCATTAAAACCTTGACTTCAGCACCTTCTTTGGTAAGCAACCGTACAAGTGAAGCCGATTTGTATGCAGCGATACTTCCTGTTACTCCTAAAATAATCCTCTTCCCTCTTATCATAATTTAATTGTATTAATTGCTAAAAATACTGGAATTGAAATAAAATTGAATCAATGCACAAACCACAAAAATACAAAAATGTTGCGAACTGCACATCCTAAAAAAAATAAAAGAACAAAGTATAAGTATACTTCATTCTTTTATAATATGTTAATGACAATTCGGCGATTGATTTTTTAGGTCAATTTTCTTCGGATATGCGAATAATTATTTAATTTTTGCTTCTTTTACCGGATTGCGATAGTATACTTTATCTTCGATAAATTCTTGAGTAGCAATAAGTACCGCTTTTGGCAATTTTTCGTAATAACGAGAAATTTCGATTTGTTCGCGATTTTCAAAAACTTCCTCGATATTCTCATTCAAAGATGAAAACTCAATTAATTTTTTATCTAATTCCGACTTAATTTCTACGCTTATCTGATTAGCTCTTTTAGCAATAATTTTTACGGTTTCGTACACATTACCTATATCTTCGCTCATTGAACTCATGTCGCGCGAAATAGTGTTGGTAGGCGCATTTACTTTTTTGTAATCCATAGTTGTATATATTAATCTTTTACTATTTTATTTGATTGATTGAAAATTGCATCAGCTTGCTTACGCATTTTTCCTTCTGGAAATTCATTGATATAATTGTAATACTCGTCAATCGTACTACGGTAACGGTCTAATTTTTTTTCGACAACACTCTGTACGGCTTGTTGATATTTTGCTTCAAGTATTATCATAGCCAATTGCTCACGATATATGGTTGAAGGATATTTTTTTAAGGTGTTTTGAGCGGTAATCACAGCCGATTCATAATTATTTCCTAAATAATTCCCTAAATTGAAGTATAATTTTGCATTAATAAATTCTTTGTATGCCAATTTATCATTCAATTCATCCATAAGTTTAACAGCTTGCTGAACCTTGTCACTTTCTGGAAATAAATCAATAAAATCCTGAAATGCCGTTAATGCACTGTGAGTTGCAGTTTGGTCAAGTCGGGCATCTGGAGAATCAAGATAATAGCAATACCCTATCATGTACTTTGACTCGACTATGTATTTCCCTTTGGGATAAGTATTTACGTATGTTTTAAAGTATTCGCTTGCTGAATAGTAGTCTTTTTGACCCATGTATGAATTGGCAATATAATTCAATACAATTTCCGATCGTTCAGTGCCTTTGTAGTAAGTAGAAACCTCGTCGAAAAGTGTACTGGCCCGCATAAAATCGCCCTTATCAAAATATTCAACAGCTTTGTTGTATTTCAATTCAGGATCGTTACTTTTCAGTAATTTTTGATAATCACTACAAGAAACAAATAAGAGGACAAAAAGTAAAAGTAAAAATGGGTAGTTTTTCATATCGAAAATTGGACTGCAAAAGTAGTTAATATATTGCTAAAAAAAAAATAAAATATAATATTTTGAGAATAGATATCAAAATGAGCTAATATCTTGGAAACTTATGAGTTAAAATAAAAATTTTGTCAGTTAAATTGTGTTTGTTTTGTTCACTTATTCCGATAAGTATTTTTTGAACCCATTGGTATAACAAACTTGGTATTTCCCTTTGTTATCTGTGTAAATTAGGTAACAATCTATTTCAGGAATCCGGTTGCACAAAGCCATGGCACTGTCGACACCTAACACCATAAATGTGGTTGCATAGGCATCAGCTATTGTGCTGTTTTTTGCTACCACTGTGGCACTTAGCAGATTATGTTCAACTGGATAACCAGTTTTTGGATTGATGGTGTGAGCATATTTCTTTCCATTGTTATAATAAAATTGTCTGTAATTACCCGAGGTAGTAAGCCCAACATCAGTTAGTTTGAGAATGGTTTGCAATTGCGGACTTGTGTTTTCAGGGTCGTCTACGGGTTTGTCGACTCCAATTTGCCAAAGTTTCGATTTCGGGTTGAGTCCTTTACACGCAATCTCGCCGCCAATGTCTATCATATAATGTTCACAACCATTTTTCTCAAATAGTTTAGCAATTAAATCAGCCGAATATCCTTGGGCAATGGCACTCGCATCAAGCATGATAGAAGGATTTTCTTTGATGATACGGTGATTCTCTAATTTCACTTTCTTGAATCCTATCAAAGGAAGTATTTTTTCAACATCTGGTTCATGTTTTCTGTCGTGATTGCCAAAGCCAAATCCCCAAGCATTTACAAGGGGGGCAACGGTCATATCGAATGCTCCACCTGTAATTTCTGAAATTTCTTGTGCCGCTTGAAATAAAGTTTCAAAATACTCATCAGTCCGAACTGTGGAGTCGTTCCGATTAATTCTCGAAATTATAGAATTAGGATTGTAAGTAGAAAGTGATAAATCAAAATCATTGAATAATTTTTCAATTTGTGGTTGTAAATCAATTCCTTGTGGTTGAAGGTAAGTGGCTGAATAGTAAGTTCCTTGGGCTTTACCATCGTTGTGGATATAAGCTGCTTTTGGACGCTCATTCTTAAAAAATAAAATACTCACTCCAATTAAAATTACAATCGCAAAAACTATCCACAGAATCCTTCTCATATTCAAAATAAAAAATTAAATAACTATAAATTAAACAATAATCTTTGTCCCCTCACATCCTCGTTGATCTCACCCTTATTGTAAACCAAATTACCGTTTACCCAAGTGTTCAATACTTCAAAATCGAAATCCATTCCTTCGAATGGCGACCATTGACAATGATAAAGTATATTCTGACTGCTTACTTTCCATTTTTTTGCAGGGTCAATAAGTACTAAATCAGCAAAATATCCAGGACGAATAAAACCTCTCTTTTCCACTCTGTAAAGCTTCGCAGGCGCATGACACATTTTTTCGATGACCATTTCATTGCTGAAAAAACCTTTTTTGGCCATTTGCAACATTGCCACAACAGCATGTTGAACTAACGGCCCTCCCGAAGCAGCTTTCAAGCAAGAACCTTCCTTCTCACGCCAAAGATGTGGAGCATGGTCGGTAGCAACTACATCAATTTTGTCAACTTTCAAGGATTCAATGAGTGTCAATCTATCATTCTCAGTTTTGATGGCTGGATTCCATTTAATTTTATTACCGAAATGCTCATAATCAGCATCGGAAAACCAAAGATAATGAACGCAAATTTCAGAAGTTATTTTCTTTTCTATCAGTGGAATTGTATTATTAAATAAAGACATTTCCTTGGCAGTAGAAATATGCAGAACGTGCAAACGTGCATCGTATTTGGTCGCAAGTTCAATTGCAAAAGATGAAGAACGATAACAAGCTTCTTCACTTCTAATAAGTGGATGGTATTTCAAAGGGATATCATCGCCAAGCAATGCTTTAAAATGAGCCTTGTTTTGTTGTATCGTATTTTCGTCTTCGCAATGCGTTGCAATTAATAACGGTATTTCTTTGAAAATAGCGCTCAATGCTTCCGTGCTATCCACCAGCATATTACCTGTGGAGGAACCCATGAAAATCTTTACTCCACATACTTTTCTTGCATCAACTTTACGAAGCTCCTCGATATTGTTGTTTGTTGCACCCATGTAAAACGAATAGTTTGCAAAGGATTTTTCGGCAGCAATGCTATATTTATTCTCCAATGCTTCAATATTCGTGGTATGAGGTATGGTGTTTGGCATTTCCATATACGAAGTAATTCCACCAGCTACGGCAGCTCGCGACTCCGAATATATATTGCCTTTGTGGGTTAGTCCAGGCTCTCTGAAATGTACCTGATCATCAATTGCTCCCGGCATTAATAACAAACCTTTGGCGTTGATAATTTCACAAGATTCTTTTAATTCGAAGTCTTCACCCAGCTTGAAAATAGCTTTAATATTTTCACCCTCAATCAACACTGAACCAACAAAGCTAATACCTTCATTGATAATGGTTGCATCTTTTATGAGTTGTTGTTTTGACATAAATAATAATGTAGAGTTCTTATTATTAGTTAGTTGTGTTGGAGTCCTGCTTTTTGAGGAAATTTACGAATCCAGCTATTCAATTTCAACTGAATAACACCGAAAAATGCTTCACCGAATATTCCTCCGCTCATTTTTGATGTACCCAGCTCGCGATTGATGAAAATAATTGGCACTTCCTTCAAGGTAAAACCACATTTATAAGCCGTGAATTTCATTTCTACCTGAAATGCATAACCTTTAAAGCGAATTTTATCTAATTCAATGGTTTCAAGGACTTGGCGTCTATAACACTTGAAGCCCGCTGTTGTGTCGGCAATTTTTACTCCAAGTATAAATCGAACATATTTAGATGCAAAATACGACATTAAAACCCTACCAATAGGCCAATTTACCACATTTACTCCGCTTACGTACCTTGAACCAATGGCTACATCAGCTCCTTGATTGGCACAAGCGTTATAGAGTTTAGGCAAATCTTTGGGATTGTGTGAAAAGTCGGCATCCATCTCAAAAACAAAATCGTATCCATGTTCCAATGCCCATTTAAAACCGGTAATATAGGCAGTTCCCAACCCTAATTTTCCAGAACGTTCAACCATAAATAAACGATCGGCAAATTCCAATTGAAGTTTTTTTACTATGACCGCCGTACCATCGGGCGAGCCATCTTCGATTATCAAAACATGAAAATGAAGTTCATCGTCGAAAACAGCACGAATGATATTCGCAATATTCTCTTTTTCGTTGTAAGTAGGGATTATTACTAAGCTGGTTGGCATAAAATATTTAATTTGGAAGTTGAATTACCAAAGTATTTAAGGTGTAAAAATGTTGATTTATAATATATTCCCAATAACTGTAGCTTTTAAATTATGGGGGAATTATTGTTAATTTCAAAAAACGTATAATTGCGATGGTGTAAAGCGGCTTAATGGTTGTACGTTTACATCTATACCAACTTTTATACCTTTGTTAGCTAAATAGTTTTCGATAGTGGCTAAGGCAATATCTGGCAAATTATTCTCACGACTTAAATGACATAGAAAAATATGTTTCATTCGTTCATTGTAATTTTCTGCTAAAAAAGTCCCTGCCTGATCGTTACTTAAATGTCCGGTTATAGCTCTAATTCTTGTTTTCAAGTGTGTAGGATAACTACCTTGTTCCAGCATCGTTTCGTCGTAGTTGGTTTCGAAAACCATAAAGTCAGCTTGTTTCAGATGTTCAGCTGCATCGCCGCAAACATATCCTAAATCGGTTGCAAACGTAAATCTTTTATCTTTATATTCAACCGTATAGCCAACACTGTCAGTAGAATCGTGCGAAACAGGAAAAGCTGTAATTCGAAATTCACCAATTTCCAAAGTTTCAAACTTCTCGATGTATCTTTTGTTTGAATATAATTTTTCTGTAACACAATAACTGTTTTGAATTCCTTCGTGAGTTTTTCGGGTGGCATAAATTGGAACATTATGTTTTTCGCCTATTGTACCCACAGCTTTAATGTGGTCGGCATGATCGTGGGTTACAAAAACACCCCAAATATTTTCAAAGTCAAGTCCAAGATTACGCAAACATTTTCGTATGGTTCTAACTCCTATACCCGCATCAATAAGTATTCCACACCTTCCATTCCCAATAAAATAACAATTCCCGCTGCTTCCGCTTGCCATACTCTGAAAGCGTAATCTATCCATATTTTTAAGTTCAATTTATAAAAGTACAAAATTAACACTAAATTCCTAACTATCGATAAAATTAATCGGAAATAAAGTTAAGTGCTGATTAGTTTATAGATAATAATGTATAAAACTCAACATATAACGAAATTAATCAATCCTAAAATGACCTGTTTACGCGAGTTTTGAAATGAAAATCAAATTACAAGCTAAGTGTTTTGTATATTACAAACAATGGATAATGAGTAATGTTTTAATTTAGATTGTAGCGCTCAATTTCTAACCCAATAAAAATTGTTAACTTTGCAATTATATTTAGGACTTTAAACGCTAAAATTTCATGTCAAAATTTCTACATGTCATTTCTTTTGATATTCCATTTCCTGCGAATTATGGCGGAGCAATTGATGTTTTTTATAAACTAAAAGCATTGAACGATTGCGGGGTTAAAATCATCTTGCACTGCTTTCAATACAATCGTGTTAAGGCTTCTGAATTGGAATCAATATGTGAAAAGGTCTATTATTATCAACGAAACACTTCATTTTTTGCTCATTTAAGTTTGTTGCCTTACACGGTTTATAGTCGTAAAAACGATCTTTTAATTCAGAACTTGATGCTTGACGATTATCCCATTCTTTTTGAAGGGTTGATGTCATGCTACTATTTATCCGATTCGAGAATAGAAAATCGAGTAAAAATATATCGCGAAGCTAATATTGAACATGATTATTATCGTGAATTAGCAAGGTCAACAAAGAGTTTTCCTAATAAATTATACTTCCTAGTTGAGTCGTTTAAATTTAAGACTTATGAACCTACACTACAAGCTGCTAGTTCATTAATAGCTGTTTCTCAGAGTGATGCAAATCAATTAAAAAATAGATTTCCTGATAAAATTGTTAAGTTTATTCCTTGCTTTCATCCTAATAATGAGCTTATTTCTCTCTCTGGGAAATCTGATTATCTATTGTATCACGCCAATCTTTCTGTTCCTGAAAATGAATTTGCAGCACTCTATCTTTGTGATAAAGTTTTCAGTAGGTTAACTCATAACTGTATTGTAGCAGGGCTAAATCCAACAAAGAGATTGCGAAATGCGATTTCCAAATTTCCCAACATTCGCTTGGAAGCAAATCCAGATACTGAAAGAATGTGTGAATTAGTCCAACAAGCTCAAGTCAATGTTTTAGTTACTTT
>JBBSCW010000159.1:0-7695 GCA_038249855.1 Bacteroidales bacterium | reverse complement strand
TGAAGGCAAGCTCCCTTGAGTTGGTTGCATTGTCGTTTGCTGTCTTTGCTACTTTTACTGCTTGCAGTGTTGCGCTTGCTGCGGCAAGTTGTGTTATTAAAGCGGGCAGCTTAAGTGCCGCTTTGCTCGGGTTGTACGTTGTCCCATAGCCTGTAAGGAAACTTGTGAGGTCTTCAAAGGTCGCTACATTTTTTGCATGACCTGTCTCGATGGTGGAAGCCATAATATAGAAGGGTTAAATTGTGTTACCTTCTGAACATATAAACGTTGAATGCTTTTTTGGTAGTATTTTTTCGCTTAATTATTGTGAATATTTTGAGCACTTTTTTGAAAACCGAAGAAATGAATAATCCGTTTCAGGCTTTCCTGATTACTATATAAATTGCGTTGAAAAAGCATTTGCTTTGATACCAGCATATCTGTGTGATTTCCTATTTAATTGCTTTATCTTTCATATGTTAATATTTAACTTTTAGCGAAAGGTTGAATGAACCTAGGTTATCATTCGTTATGTTGAACCAGATGTTAATTGCCATTTTGTAATAAAATATTTATGGAGACTAAGATTGAACTGCGAAGCGAAGAAGTACAGGACATTATAAGCCAAGTACCTGGGTGGCTTTTGCGGTGGGGGATCACTCTGATCTTTCTTCTATTTATGGTGCTACTGGCCATTAGTTGGTTTATCCGCTACCCTGATGTGATTAAGGCAAGCGTGATAGTTACCACTGATCCTGCCCCAATTAATTTAGTGAGCCGCTCCTCTGGCAAAATATTATTGTTGAACAAGCAAAATGAAAACGTTGCCGAGAATGATGTTATAGCGGTATTACAAACCACTGCTAATTACATCGATGTTATTTGGTTAGAGAAAATGCTCTCCATTGCGCCAGCTAATACATCTTATGAGAATCTCTATACTAAGTTAAAACAGCCTATTCAGTGTGGTGAATTGCAGGTATTTTTAAATAATTCCACCCGTTCGTTGCAAGAACTTACTGCCTTTCAGAAAAATGACCTACACCTCAAACAGATCAATCATTTACAAAAGCAGATCGCTTCATACAAAAGACTAAATCTAAATTTGACCAATCAGCTCAATTTGATGCAACAAGAAACTGTGCTTAGCCATCAGCAGTTTAGAACCGATTCTCTTTTGCTAGTACAAAAAGTAATTGCCCCGCTCGACTTCAACAAATCAAAGGGTAGCTATTTGGTTCAGCAACGTTCGCTCAAAAATACAGAAGCCTCTATTATCTCCAACCAATTACAAATTGGCGCATTGGAAAAACAATTGACAGAATTGGAGATTGATAAAAACGCAAAAGGAGAGCAACTACTTACCATTGCAACCAACAGCTTAAATGAGCTTACTTCTCAAATCAAAAAATGGAAAGAAAATTATTTATTTATTGCTCCAGCGGCTGGATCGGTGGCGTACTTAGGTTTTATTGAAAACGATCAATTTATTGAAAGCGGTAAGTCATTATTTGCATTACTGTCTAATACAAAACAGCTAATTGCCAAAGCAGAGTTGCCCGTTGCTGGCTCAGGCAAAGTAAAAGTCGGGCAGAAAGTAAATATTAGGCTCAGCAATTACCCTTACGAGCAGTTTGGTATGCTACGCGGAAGCGTAAAGAGTATTTCAGATATACCTGAAAAGGAAAAATATACTGTATTGATAAGTTTGCCCGAGGGCATGACAAGTACGTACAATAAGAAGCTAAATTTTAGACCTCAATTACAAGGGGAAACTGAAATTATTACGGAAGATTTGAGGGTTTTGGAGAGGGTGTTTTATCAGATTAGGAAATTACTGAGGACGAACTGAGCATTAATTCTCTCTTAATTGATCAACGGCTTTAAGAGAATAAAGTCTTAGCCCTCCAATTAAAATAATGATACTTGCAAAAATTAAGATGCCCCCTGATATAAAGAAAAAATAGGAAAAGGGAAAATCTATTCTATATGGGTAATTGATTAGCCAAGCGTTAGTTGTAAAATAGCAAATGGGCATAGCGATAATCAGGCCGATAAAAATTTTAATTGCAAACATGATATACATCTGAAAAATCAGTCCCCATTCGGATGCCCCAAGAATTTTCTTTATGGAAAATACTTTACTGTTAGAACGAATATAATAACTGGTTGATAGGAATAATCCTACCAGTGATAGAACGACTGAACAAATCATAAATAAGATCGAAACCTTCTCAATAATTACCTCTTCTTGAATTATAGAATTAAACGAATCATCCAAAAGCTCAAATTCAAAAGGTGATTCCACTTTCAATTCTGCCCAAACTGCTCTTAGATTTTTGATACTGCTTTTAACGTTGTCATTTGTTTCTATATAAATATATTTGCTAAAATCGTCCTTGAGACCCAAAACAAGTGGGGGTATTTTATTGTTAAAAGACTCAAAGTGAAAATCCTTAACAACACCTATTATTGTTGACGCATTCTCGCGGTCAACAATAGGAAATCGTACTTTCTGAATAGATGAATCACTGAGAGCTCGCCACGCTGTTTCATTAAGAATAATTCCATTTTTATCAGCGGGATTATCTTTTGAAAAATTTCGACCTGAAATAATCTTCATTTTTAAGCTTGGTAAAAAATTGTAATCAACTCTGTTCCACAATACTTTGATGGCTTCGTTATTTTCCTTTTCGATAACCGAAGCATTTAATTCTCCTATTAATTTATATTGTGAACCAGCTACACTAGCAAACTGACTGTTTGTGTTTAGTCTATTCTTTAAATTTATCCAGCTGGCACGAGAAATATTTGAATTATATCGTAAACAAATAATGTTTGATTTTTTATAACCCAGATCAATATTACTTAAATAGTTAAGTTGTTTATGACTAACCAAAGACCAAGTGATAAAACCAAAGGAAACTCCGAATTGCAAAATTAGAATCAATGCTTTTGCATTAAAAAAACTATTTCTAAGCTGAGATGAGCCTTGTACACCTTTAGTTAGTGTCGAAATTCTAACAATTGGTATCGAATATGTAAGTGTAGCAATTAGTGCTACTAATAGAAAAACTGCGTTTAAGACCAGAAGCATACCATAATTATTGAGGATACTAAGGTGTAGCGAAGTAAGATTGCTCATTACTGGCACCAACAATAACTCGGCAACTATAATTGAAATTATAAACGCGCCTTCAAAGTAAATAACTGTTTCAATTAGTAGTTGAGCTAATAAGGATAGATTAGTCGCTCCGTATACTTTAAGAATGGCGTAGCTGCCTTTTCTATTTAAAGTCTTATTAGACATGGTGCTAATAAAGTTGAATACTGTAATTAATGATAGAAGAATAGATACCAAACCAAGAACTTTATAGTGGATTAGGTTAATACTTTTTGAAAAATCAAAGAGCAAACCAGAATTAATATGGATGTCATTGAGCCTTTGAGCAGTGTCTTCTGTTATAATGTCAGAAGGAGGGTTGATCTCTTTATTAAGATTTGCTAATTTCTGATTAAGAAATGCCTCTGTTACTCCCATTGGTTTTGCTAAAATAAATGTGTGAGTAGGGAGAATACCCTTGTTGATCATTTGTTGCCAATAAGAAAAGGAAGAACCTGATATTAAAAAATCAAATCTAAGACTTGAATTAGTTGGGATGTCATTAAATAATCCCGCAATAACTAGTTGTTTTTGAAACCCATCGTCATTTATCGATAAGTATTCTCCGATTGGGTTTATATTACCTAGATGTTTCTTTGAAAAAGATTCGGAAATCAAGATGCTATTTGGATTGTCTAATCCCTTCCGATCACTACCTAAAACTAATTTAACATCAAACACTTCAAGAAATTTCTTATCGCAGATAAGACCATTGTTCTCAATGAATAAATCCTCATTTCTTTTAAAGAGGAGTTCACCTTGATTTTTCATGAATCCTGTAGCCGCTTCTATTTCAGGTAATGAGGATAAGGCCTCAACTAACTTTGAGTTTGTTAAAGCAATATTAGTTTTATCCCCATGATAAGTTACCGCTCTCCTAATCCTGAAAATATTCTCATGATTAGGCCAAAACTTATCATAGTCACTTTGATGAATTTGATAAGATAGAATTAATAGTATAATACTTATCCCAGCACTTAAACCAAGGGTATTTAATAGCCAACTGATTTTATCATGTGAAAAATACAGGAGGCTGAATTTAATGATTCTATTCATAAATTAAGCGTCAGTTTTGCTTCATTACTTTATTTCTTTAGCATCATTTTCCGATAAATATGCAATCGATTTGTAGTGCTTAAAAAGATAACTGTATATGAGTAATTCATGCTCCCTCTGTCTAATCTCCAAAAGTCTATTGAGGAACATGTGTATAAAACTTCGGAGTAAATCAATTTCTGAAACAAAGCTATTGTCTATTACTTTTTCTTTTATTTTTCCTATTACAGGCTGAATACTGATGCTTCGCTTTTCTAGAATATTAGATAGCTCATTGGGTTTCAAATCCTTTATAAATTCGTTTACTAAATTAGAATCTTCTCTGTACCTTTTGCTTATAGCTTTTTTTAAATTGACATTTTTACTAACGTTGAACTCAATGGCAAACTGCTCACTAAGAAATTTAAAGAGATTACATCTTTCTTTTATTGTGATTTTAAAATCATCTAAAAGTAAATTAATTGCATATACTCCTATTAGCCATCTAGAATTATTATCATTAGATATTGCATAATTCATTAACTCAAACACACAGCTACTATCTGCGTGAAAAAAGTCTTCACATTCCAATATCAAACCGCCTCCGTATCGTTCTAATTCTCGATTGTAAGTATCAAATTTCAATTTAACTATCTCTTTTTTAAGTTCAAAATGGAGGGCTTCGTACAAAAGCTTAATTGTTTGTGTGTAAAGATTATCTTCAACTCTTAATCTTAATCTAATGTGATGTCCTTCTTTGTCGTGATATCTCAAAAAAAACCATGAAGTAATAATTTTATCTTGCAACAACATCCTTACAAGAGGATCTATTCGCATTAACAGTATTTGATCTGCTGCTTTAGAGCCGCAGTATATTTTTACATAAAGCCATTCCGACCCAATTGGAAAAGACCTTTTTACATTTAATTCTCTCTTTTGAGTATAATTGGGAACTCTAGTGTCAGAATGAATTGTAACTGGTATAATAATTTCATTTGTGTGATAGTCTTTGTTTACTTGAACTAATAGATTTTGAGGGTTTTCCAATAGCTCTTCTAGCACTATCTCGTTTTTTCCCTTTATTAAGTCTTTAAAAATTCTCAAGCATAGTATGTTTTGAGAATCAATGAGTATCTGATGATCCCCTTCTGAGAATGTTGTAAACCTGCCAATTTTGTTACTTTTAACAAAATTATTATAAGTTTCTATAAGAACACGATCTTCTTTAATCAATGCAAAGGATTCAATTTCATTTTTAAAAAGTTTCCATCTAGCCCTTAAAACAATTACATTATCCACATAAACTCTAGGCAAAAATTGTATTCTCGACAAACAATCTGGCCAGTTGAAAAATATCTGATCAATTTTATTTTGAAATTGTAAGTCGCACAGAAATTTGTAAATCGGAAGAGGGTTCGCACCAAAGTTATGTGCGCATCCTAATCTAGGAATTACTTCCTTATTGAATTTTTTTGATCTTAAAATTATCTTATCGTTGTTAACAGAAATCAGGAGATCACTTAATGGTATAATCTTTTGGCCATTGGATGGAATACTTAATATAGGAATCTCAAACTCCCTAAGACTTGGCCGAGAAATTATATTACCAACTCTCTTGCCTGGAAGATGCGATATCTCGGCATAAATTTTATCCGGATCAGATGCTGCCTCAAATCCATTTACCTCAGTTACTTTTTTAAAAAGTTTATCATCAATGGAACAGAATCTACTTAAAAGATTTGATGCGGATGGGCTATAAGCTCCTTTAAAATAAATCTCGTACTGGCTATTTGAATCAACTAATGTTGATTTATTAAATATCGAAAGAATTAACCCTAGATTTGTTGTTTCTTCATTTCTTGACCCACTTCCATTTTCCTGATTAAGCTCTTCCAACTTAATAGCGATATGACTATCATTTCCTTTACTACTAATTTTCTCTATTAATAGTTTATCGAAGAAAGTTAATTGGACATGTGGTGTGTTCGTGATCGGTGGATTATTGAATTGTAGATCACGTAAAAAAAAGGGAGTATCGTTCATTTCTACTCCAGCAGGATATGGGATGCCACTATCGGAATCCATGATTTCAATAAAAGAAACTTCTCTATCTTCATAGAGTTCAAAAAAGCGATTTCTAAATGCATCAATATCTTTTCTCGATTCTTTTTGAAAGGCACTTTTCCGCTCTAGTAACATTTTGAGGGATACTAAATCACGTTCATTAATATTAAGTTTTAAGGGCTGTCTTAGAATGTCGACATGAAAAAGCTTTGATGACTCCCTCTCTATTTTCAGTTCCTCTAAGATACTTTGTATTTTTAAGTACTTATCAATGGTAGGGGTTTCAGTAGATTCATAAGTTAGATCAATGGCTGTTAGTATGTTCTGCGAATACCTTAATCTGTTCTGTATTGGCTTAAGTATGTTTGCTATTCTATCTTGAAAATGCTCACCATGAACAGTTGGTTCTAATTCAGTTATCAATACTTGAATTTCGATAAGCCTATTTATAAAATCATTAACCTCAGGAATATCCTCTTTATTCTCAGATAATTTTGAAACTAGCTCGTCAAATTTGACTCCTTTTAATGTTATTTGGATTGTTCTTTCTAAAAGGGGAGTATAATCTATTGAGTTTAATGAGAATACCTTTTCCTCTTCATTAAATATATAGTTAATATACCGATACTCGTTTGCAAACCTATAAATTGTATTGTTTGAATAAATACACAGTAGAGTATTGACATTGCTTTCATCTGTGATTTTTTTTGTTACTTCATATAGATACCCAATATCAAGTTTTATCCTCCTTTTTAACTTATTATCTAGCTGCAATACCGTATCTAGATTTGAAATTGATCCAGTGGTAATACCTGCGTAAGTTCCAAATGGAGTGCACCTATAAACCGATCTTAAGTAATACTTAAAATATGAAATGTCAAGCTTTAATATTTGCGTTGCGAGTTTATCAGATGAACACCATGAAGTAAATTTTTCAAATAAAGTAGAAGATGAAAGAAATAGACCTTCATTCATTTCTGGCTTTTCAAAGTATCTCTGTATTTGTTCACGAAGGTGTTGAATATCTTTGATCTCCGCATTAGTATTTTTAAAAAAATCGCTTAATGGAGATATTGGGGAGCGAAGTAGAAAAAAGTCACCGAATTCAATTTTCATACCTTCTATTTCAAATATTTGTAAAAAACATTTTATCCCAACTAGTAGCGTTTTTGTTAAGGGCAGATAATAACACTAATCCAACACCTGCAGTGCCTGTCACTAAGGAGGGGCTGCTACCCCATTTTTTTACAGCTTTTCCCTTTATAGGATCAAAGCTCATCCAAATGTCTGATACAAATCCTGCTATGCCAAAGCCCTCTACTCTGTGATTCATTAATTCTTGGAGCCAGTATTTATGGCGATCTCGAAAAATATCAACGCCAGTGATTTTAAACAGGCGGCCATAAATGTGGGCAATACCTGAAATTCCATGACAGAAGTTCGGATCAACAAAT
>JBBSCW010000158.1:0-7712 GCA_038249855.1 Bacteroidales bacterium | reverse complement strand
GAATCAATTTTACCAGTTGATTCGCCTGTGTCATAAACTCAGGTAAACTGTGTGAATTGCTAATTGGTTCGGCATTAGCGTTTTGTATTTTAGCTGGAGAAAGTAGGATTAACATGGTAAGTAAAATTATTTCGGAATGAGATTTTGCTAAATCTGGTTAATTTTTTACAGTAATAGACCTTATATCGTTGTTCAACTCGCTTCGGGGTTGCATCTATGTATTTACCATTTAACCATTAACCATTCACGATTTAAGAAGTTGAAGATTATCAGCGAATTAGAATACTATAAATACGACATTATATTATTCTCATTGCATAATTTTAAAAATTCTGAAAATTGAAATAAAAATTATTTTTGAAAAAAAGACGATAGTCATTATTTGTTCTCTATATATTTAAAAAATGGTTAAACCTGGCTACCGCAGACAGGCGCAAAGGACGCAAAGTAAAGAACACAGATTTTATCTTCATCAAATATCAATAAAGGACGCAAATGGTACATACCGATTTTTCGGTAGTGAAAAACTTAAAAGTTTTTCTTAGTGACTTTGCAACTTAGCGTTCAAAAAGAATATTCTATTAAATCGTTGAACTTATATAAACTCTATTATATGATAAAGCAAAAACACGTATAAGAAAGCTCCTATACGTGTTCAATTCAAATCGGATTTTTATTTTCTTTCAGCTAATTTTTGCTTAACTAATCCAGGAATCTCTACAGGTAAACGAGCCACAGGTACGCCTACTGCTTCAAATGCTTGAATCTTTTCGATAGCAGTTCCACTACCACTCGAAATAATGGCACCGGCATGTCCCATGCGTTTTCCCGGAGGAGCTGTTTGTCCAGCAATAAATGCCACAACTGGTTTTGTAATATGTTCTTTGATGTATTTCGCTGCACGCTCTTCGGCATCGCCACCAATTTCGCCAATCAACACTATGGCTTCGGTTTCGGGATCATCTTCGAACATTTGTAATAGGTCTTCATAATAAAGTCCTGCAACAGGATCGCCACCGATTCCTACGCAAGTACTTTGTCCTAAACCGTTATCAGTTAACAAACTTACCATTAAATAGGTCAATGTGCCACTGCGACTCATTAAACCTACATTTCCTTTTTTAAAGATATTGCCAGGAAGTATTCCTATCATCGACTCTTCGGGCGTGATAAGCCCAGGACAATTTGCCCCAATTAATTTAACGCCTTTTTTCTTCAAATAGTTAGTAGCTTTTATCATATCGATGGTAGGTACACCTTCGGAGATACAAACGACTAACTCAACTCCGGCATCTGCTGCTTCGAGTATAGCGTCGCCCGCCACTGCTGCGGGAACGAAAATAACCGAGGCATTGGCTTCAGTGGCAAGTACAGCTTCTTCAACCGTATTAAATACTGGAATACCATGTATTTCTTGTCCTCCTTTGCCCGGCGAAACACCTGCGACAATATTGGTTCCATAGTCTTTCATTTTGCCAGTGTGGAAACTGCCGTCGCGTCCGGTAATTCCTTGCACAATTAATTTTGTGCTTTTATTGATTAATATACTCATTGTTGATAATGTTTTTAGATTTAAAAATTATTAATACGACCCCTGACCCCTGAAGGGGAATTAAATTAGCTTCGTATTGTATTTTCTCGGTAATATTTCTCTAAATACTGTAGAGTTTTATCTTTAATTCATCTACAGGATATTTTATTGCTGTTTAATGAATTAGATAATTATTTAGACAGGATTTACAAGTTAATTAATTTTAATGAAATCGTAAATTTTTTATTGCCTAAGCCTCCGCCTTTGCCTGTATTGTACGTTCCTTTCAGCTAACCAATCTGATAGCTTCCTTAGCCGCTTCGCTCAACGAACCAACGGTCGGTAGATTTCTTTCCTTGATAATCCTAAGACCTTCTTCGGCATTTGTTCCGGAAAGTCTAATTACAATCGGAATATCCACCTTCATTTGGTCGAGTGCAGTTACCAAACCACGCGCAACATCATCGCAGCGGGTAATTCCCCCAAATATATTAATCATAATGACCTTTACGTTTTTGTCGGACATAAGCAGATTCATGGCTTCAATCACTTTCTGTGGGCTCGAACTACCTCCAATATCGAGGAAGTTTGCCGGATTTCCGCCAAAATGTTTGATTACGTCCATAGATGCCATTGCCAGTCCGGCACCATTCACCATACAACCTATATTTCCATCTAAGCGAATGTAAGTCAGTCCTTTGTCATGGGCTTCAATCTCTTTTCTTTCGTCCTCGGTGGGTTCGTTTAATGCTTCAATTACAGGTTGACGATATAGGGCGTTGTCGTCGAAATTCATTTTGCCATCTAAGGCCAAAAGTAAGCCATCGTCCGTGATTACCAAAGGATTTATTTCTACCAATGAGGCATCAGTATCAATGAAAATCTTGTATAAACCTTGAAATAAATTTACAGCTTGCTTTACCAATGACATATCAGTAAATAATTTAAATGCAATTTTGCGTGCCAAAAATGCAGTCATACCTAAATCAGGGTCAATGGCAAACTTATGAATAGCCGATGGGTTTTCTTTGGCTACTTCTTCAATCTCGACACCTCCTTCGGTACTGGCCATAAATACCACCGATTTTGTGTTACGATCGATGGTTAAGCCTACATAAAACTCAGTATTGAATTTGACACCTTCAGCAACCAGCACTTTTTCAACGGTATAGCCTTTAATGTCCATACCCAAAATCTTTTGAGCGGCGTCCTTAACTTCATCCATAGTTCGGGCAAGTTTTACACCTCCTGCCTTTCCTCGTCCACCAGCATGAACTTGTGCTTTTATTACTACTGGCATCCCTAAGGCCTCAGCAGCATTCACCACTTCTTCGACGGTTTTACATACCTTCTCCTTCGTCACCGGAATGGAGTAACGCGAAAAAATTTCTTTTGCTTGAAATTCGTGAACTTTCATTTGTAAATTTGTTTTTATTTTATTGAGAAAAAAGTCTAAACTGAAATCACGACGAAAAAATGACACTTTCATATCATAAAACGCATGATTTTATAGCTCTGATTATAGTTTGCGAAACCAAAAATAGAGTATCAAAATTTTTCACTCAAATAGTATTTTTAATTAATGCTTAATTATTTACTTAACATATTTATTGTACAAGTTGTTTTACCAAAAATGTATAAATATTGACTTTATTCAATATTTAACATTATAACAAATAAATACTATAATCCACAGCTATTCAGCAAGCAAGATTGATTGAGAAAGATAAACCCTCAAAATGCGATATACAATGGCCTATATACTGTGTTCTTAGACCAGTATTGGATATTAACTTCTATTATTTATTATTTTTTTTGTAAATTTGCAGAAACTCCAAAAATCGGAAAATGAAGCATTTGTTAGGCTTTATCATATTGTTCATTGTTCATACAGCATACTCCCAACAAAAGTATCAGGTGCTGAAAAATAGCACTGACAGCAATTCGATTGTTTTTAAAGTACAGACCATCCCTGAGCTTGAAGTAAATTCAAGGGATCCACTATCCAATATTAGATCGAGTTCAATGGGAATCTCCATTGATGTGAAGGAATTAAAGAAACTTCCCAATGTAATTGGCGATGCCGATCCTTTTAAATCGCTTCAATATATGGGCGGAATATCGCAGGCAGGCGATGCGAGTGGAAATATGAATGTCAGGGGCGGGGACAACGACCAGAATTTGATATTGTTGAATGGTAGTCCAGTAGAAAGTCCAATGCATGTACTGGGATTGTTTTCGGTATTTAATCCCGACCTGATAGATCAAATGCAGTACATCAAGTCAGGCATTCCTGCCGAATATGGGGGCAAGTTGTCATCGGTAATCGACATCAGAAATTATCAAAACACTTCGTCAAAGTTAGAGTTAGATGGAAATATTGGATTAATAGCTTCACGATTATCAATTAAATCGGCCCTGAGTAAAAACTTTTCGGTGTATGCTGCCCATCGGGTTAGTTATATTGGTACGGTGGTTATGCCCATGCTTGTTCGCCTTGGTATTGATTCTTTGCTGTCGCAAAACAATTTTGATTTTTCTGATACTAACTTCGGTTTTAATTATAGGCTTAGTCCCAATACCCGATTATCTGGACACTTTTATACTGGAAAGGACATGATAAAAATAGCTGAAAATACGAAGTATTCAGTTGGTGACAATTCAAGTCAATGGGGCAATAGAGTTTGGGGGTTCCAGCTAACTCATCTCTTTTCAGAAAATTTTAGTATGACCCATTCTCTTAATTCTACCCATTTCAATCTCTCTTCCAAATTCAGTTGGTTGACCAAAGCTTATCAAATACGTTCTGAAAAATCAGCATTTAATCTAAAGTCTGATTTTCTATATCTTGCAGGGAATCACAGTCTCAAAGCAGGAATCGACTTGTCGGCAAATAAATTATTACCTTTTTTTATTGAAATAGGCTTTCCTGGTAGTTTGGCTCAAATGCCTAGCTACAGTCAATCGAGCGATGCTGCATTATTTTTAAGAGATGAATGGGAAATAGGACAATTGATGCTGAATGCAGGTTTGAGAGGCGGTCTTCACCTGAGTTATTTTGATAGCAAACTGCCCACGCCTATCACATTCAGTGAAGAGAAAAAATTGCAAGAAACATATTTTGGTTTTGAGCCACGTTTTTCTGGTCGGTGGATGCTTAGCGATGAGTCGTCGTTGAAAATGTCAGCTACAAAGCATTTTCAGTACTCAAATCGTTTGCAACTCATAAAATTAGGTGTACCAGTAGAAATATTTGTAACTGCAACCGACAAGATAAAACCCTCCTCATTGTGGCATTATTCTACTGGCTATTTCAGGAGTATCAATCAAAATAGTTGGGAAATAAGTTTAGAGGCTTATTATAAATCATATTCTAATTTACTAGAATATGGTGGAAACATAAACAATTTATTCTCGGGTGACAAAATCGATGATGCACTTGAAGTTGGTAGGGCTTGGGCCTATGGTACTGAATTTATGCTTCGCAAGAATGGTGAAAGGTTCAATGGCTGGCTCAATTACACTTTGGGTTGGAACTATCGTAAGTTCGATGCCATTAACAATGGTTTACCTTATTTGGCAACTAATGATCGACGACACGACTTGTCCGTAGTTGGACTTTATAAAATCAATAAAAGGTTGGATATAAGTGCCAAGTTTGTATATGCCAGTGGCAATAGGCTTAATCTACCCCGAAGTTGGTATATTATTGATAATAGTGTTGTGCTCGAGTTTAGCAAATACAATTCTTTCAGTATGCCCGACTATCATAGGTTGGATGTGTCTTTGATTTATAAATTAGCATCGAGGCGGAAATTGAAGTCCGAAATTAATTTTTCGGTTTACAATCTTTATAATAGGGCAAATCCTTTTCAAGTGCAATATAGTACTTCAGGTACTAATGGGAAATTTGACTATAGAATTAAAATGTATTATCTAATTCCAGTTTTACCTTCTGTTTCTTGGACTTTTCATCTATAAAGCTTATGAAAAAACACTATATATTGCTGCTTCTATTTCTCGTTTACTTGTCCAGTTGTCAGCCCAATCTCGATTATTCGGTAAGTGGATACAGTCAAAAAATTATTGTTGAAGGTAAAATTGAATCAGGAAAGTATCCAGAGGTTTTTTTGTCGCTCAATGTGCCACTGTCCAAAGATGTTGATAGCACAAATATTCTCGATTATGTAATTCGCTATGCCAAAGTAACTGTGAGCGATGGAGAAACAACCGAAATACTGACATCGAAATGGGCAAAAGGCAGTTTTCCTCCTTATATGTATAAATGTACCGAAATTGTTGGGCGTGAGGGAAGAACTTACGATTTGAAGGTAGAATATAGCGGATACACACTCTATTCCACTACTACTATTCCAACTGGCTTTGAAATTGAGTCGGTTGATTTTGACCCTACTTTGATCGACAGTTTACGATCATTATCCTTGAAAATTAATGTTGACAATCATAAAAAAAACTCATTCAGGGTATTTACGAAAAAGCGAAAAGACAAACGATATATTGTAACTCCACAACTTTTCAATGAAAACTTTGAACTTAATGGGCTTCAACGATTTAATGTAAGTCCGTTCACTATTTTCAGCGATCCATCATATAGCGAGGGGAATAATTTTGTAGTTGGCGATACAATCGACATAAAAGTGTGTATGATTGACAGTGTATCCACTTTATTTTTTAAAGATTTATTGTTTTCGGTACAGACAGGGAAATTTTTTGTTAGTGAGCTTAAGCCACTTAATTCGAATATTTCTGAACCTGGTTTTGGTATCTGGTATGGCAATTCGGTTCGCGAAATTCGTATGGCGGTAAAATGAATGCAAAAAAAAAGAGGGAGAAAAACTCCCTCTTCAATTGCTAAATGCCTCAATTGTATTTGGCTGTCATGTCTTCAATCTTCTGTATCAGTTCATCGAAACCAGTTTGCATAAATTCTTCCGCACTCACTTTTGAACCGTCGCTCAATACAAAACGAGGGGCAGGGTTGTATTCAGTAACATAATATCCAGTCCATTCATCGTAAACTTCGTCTTCAACTACATAGAACTCTACATCGGCAAACTTTTCATTGCTGTCAACAAAGAAAGCAGTAAAAACCATGTATTTGTTTATAAGCTTTGCAGTTTGTTCCATGGAAGCTTTTTCGGTAAGAGTTGTGTTGTCAGTTATTTTTTTCTGTTCTTGTGCAAAACTCTTGAAGTCTTTCATGCCGCCTCTTACTGCAATGTTCATTGCCTGAAGATATACAGCAAAGCTGTTAATATTATCTTCTGGTGCATCGCCCTGAAGGTTATCTTGGGTTAGTGTTCCTTTTATTTCTGCTGTCGATTTAAAAATGGTTTTTGAACCTTTTTTAAATTCATAAGTTTCCGATGCTGTTTTCTGGTCATTTGCAACTTCAAATGTCCATTTGTAATCTTCAATTGTAACCGTTGCTGAGGCCTTTTTAGGAGTGGCATCGCTGTAATAGGTGCCGCTAAAATCAGCACTCATTACCTCTTTCGAATCTACGGTCATTTTGTAAGTCATTTTTGAAGGGTAATAATCTTCGCTGTCGGGCATTATTACATTTGACTCTTCATAAGTAATAGTAATTTCCGCATTGTTTTTAGTGGAAGTCTCTGTGGCAGGGAATCGAACGATAATCTTATTGGTTAGTGTTTTTGTTTTCTCAACTTCCTTTGTAATAAAGTTGTAGTCATACTCTCCCCAAACATCGCTTTCAATATAGCTGATTCTCATTTGACGATCGAAATTGCTAAAAGCACTTTTCCGATTGTTTGTAATGTCAGCTCTCAATTTTTGCATTGGTGCTTTGGCAGTCTGTAAGTCACCTGTTAAAGTCATCATATTTGTCATGGCAGTCATGGCTTTGGTGTCAAGCATACCATCCATTATGTTTGCGATTTCCATTCCGCTACTCTCAATTTTTTCTTTCTGTTTTTCAACTGACAATTTTGAGAATTTTAGCTCCTTGTCCAAATCCAGTTCGGATTTACAAGCATTCATTGTCAGGAGTGCTACTCCTAACACAATAAATAAATAGTTCTTTTTCATGATCTTAATTGTTAGTGGGTTAATAATTAACTGGTTATCTGCTTAGAGCAAGTGTTAATTTATTTTGTAATTTCATTTAGTGTTATAGGCTGAGTTTCTATTGCCTGTT
>JBBSCW010000157.1:0-7736 GCA_038249855.1 Bacteroidales bacterium | reverse complement strand
ATCCTCCGAAGGAGGACTTGAAGATTGTTCTACTCATTTCACAATGTGTAGATTTCAAGACTTAGTGTGGTATTATATAATAGCTCCCTATTAAATAATTTGTTTGCGTTTTGTTTCATTTATTTTGACTCTTATATTATTCCCTTTCAGGGGTTAGGGGTCATTTTTAAGCGAAACGGACTGCAAAGGTAATTCAAATTTCTAATCTGACAATAGTTTTTTTAAAAAAAATAATTATTTTTTTTTCGATTCGCTATTTTAAAAAAGTGAATGATATATAGATTAAGTATTGTTTGTATTGATAAGCAAAATATAAATCTGCTGGCTCTTTACTTACTCGATGTACGCTCTATCTTATTACCGTGCTTCTCTCTCAAAGCGGGTGCAAAAGTAGTGTCTTTTATTATTAATTCCAAATGTTTTGCAAAGAAAATATGCTATAAAACATAAAATAAATAATATCAACCTGATTATCTTAAACTTAACAAACGAAAATAATTTTAAAAAATATGAGCGAGAAATAAGAAAACATATTTAAAACTGGAAAATAATCCTATAATTGAGACAGCATTCTATCTGTATGAGAATAAAATAAAGAGATTTAATTATCAAAATGCACCCTAAGAAAATCCCCAGAAGAGAGGAACTTAGGGTGCATTTATTTTATCAGTGAACTATTGAAGTCTAGTTTTTCAATTTACTCAATATTCGTCCCAGCTTTTAATTTTAATATCATCCAATGTCATTGTGCAAAAAGCAGTAATAAATGCCGAAGCCAATCGTGCATTGGTCAACAATGGGATATTAAAATCAATTGCTCCGCGGCGAATGATATAATCATTTGCCAACTCACGTTTGGTGGTATTTTTAGGAATATTAATCACTAAATCAAATTGTTTGTTCGATATCATGGTTTTAACATTCAAATCACCTTCTTCATCTGGCCAATCTACTGCTGTTGCTTTTACGCCATTTTCGGCAAGGAATCGTTGAGTTCCGCGCGTGGCATATAGCTCAAAACCTTTCTTTTGGAGCAATAAACAAGCGTCTGACAATTCTACCTTAGATTTTGGTTCTCCCGAAGAGATCAAAATCCGTTTCTTAGGAATGCGGAAACCTACCGAGAGTAAAGATTTGAGAATTGCTTCGTGAAAATCATCGCCAATACAACCGACTTCGCCTGTTGAAGCCATATCAACCCCTAAGACTGGGTCGGCTTGTTGCAAGCGAGCAAAGGAGAATTGCGATGCCTTAATACCTACATAATCTAGGTCGAAGGCTGATTTCTCAGGTTTTTCCACGTATAAACCTAACATCACTTGTGTCG
Organism: Bacteroidales bacterium; assembly: GCA_038249855.1. GTDB lineage: Bacteria > Bacteroidota > Bacteroidia > Bacteroidales > Paludibacteraceae > Paludibacter. Next base: position 6,409 of record JBBSCW010000157.1, on the reverse strand, counting down.
CTAGCTCAATGAAGTTAATTTTCAACACTTTGGATACAAATGGGAAACTACGTGACGAACGTAAATTACATTCTATCACCTTGATATAATTATCACGGGCTAAAAATTGGATATTAAATGGTCCTGAAATATGAAGCGAACTGGCAATTTCACGAGCAATGTTCTTGATGCGGCGTATGGTTTCCACATAGATTTTTTGCGGAGGGAATTGTGTGGTTGCATCACCTGAGTGAACTCCCGCAAATTCCACATGTTCCGAAATAGCATATACAAGAATTTCACCATTTTTGGCCACGGCATCAATCTCAATCTCTTTGCATCGCTCTATAAATTCAGAAATTACGACTGGATGCTTTTTAGAAACATCGGTCGCTAATTTCAAGAAGTTTTCCAATTGCGAAGCATCGTAACACACATTCATGGCTGCACCCGAAAGCACATACGAAGGACGAACTAATACAGGATAGCCAATTCCATCGACAAACTCATTTACATCCTCAAAAGTGGTCAATTCCTTCCAACGTGGCTGGTCAATTCCCAATTTATCAAGCATAGATGAAAATTTATGCCTATCCTCAGCCATATCAATATCTACTGCTTGTGTACCCAAAATATTCACATTAGCATTTGCTAATTTCAAAGCTAAATTGTTTGGAATTTGTCCTCCAGTAGAAACGATTGTCCCCATAGGATTCTCCAACTCAATAATGTCCATTACACGTTCAAAGCTCAACTCATCAAAATACAGTCGGTCGCACATATCGTAATCGGTCGACACAGTTTCAGGATTGTAATTAATCATTACCGAACGGAAGCCTTCTTTGCGAATTGTCATCAAAGCATTTACACCGCACCAGTCGAATTCCACCGACGAACCAATGCGATAAGCACCCGAACCGAGTACCACTACCGATCTATGATCGCCAAGATATTTCACATCGTTCGCAGTTCCGCCGTAAGTCAAATATAAATAATTGGTTTGTGCTGGATATTCAGCCGCCAAAGTGTCAATTTGCTTAACCACAGGAATAATTCCTGCATTTTTACGGTGTTGACGAGTAAGTTTTATTTTTTCCTCAATTTCATCATTGCTACATTTTGTTACCAAACGTGTAATCTGGAAATCGGAGAATCCCATTTCTTTGGCTCGTTGTAGTAAAGGATTTGGTAATTCCGACAAGTTATTGAATGCTTCTAATTCTTGTTCTTTATCAACAATACCCTTCAATTTATATAAAAACCAACGATCTATTTTAGTCAAATCGTGCAAACAATCCACATCATAACCACTGTGTAAAGCCTGTGCCAAATAAAACACACGTTTATCGGTTGGCTTCGAAAGTGCAATATCTACATCGTCGGCATAAAAATCTTTATTGGCAACAAACCCATGCATTCCCAAGCCAATCATACGCAATCCTTTTTGGAAAGCTTCTTCGAAAGTTCGACCGATGGACATAATTTCGCCTACAGATTTCATACTTGAACCCAATTGACGACTCACTCCTTGGAATTTACCTAAATCCCAACGAGGAATTTTACATACGATATAATCCAATGCAGGTTCGAAGAATGCCGAAGTTTCTTTGGTAACAGAGTTTTTCAATTCGGGAAGTCCATAACCTAAGCCTAATTTTGCGGCAATAAAGGCCAAGGGATAACCCGTTGCCTTAGAAGCCAAAGCGGAAGAACGACTCAAACGGGCGTTTACTTCAATTACACGATAATCTTCTGATTCGGTATCGAACGCGTATTGCACATTACATTCGCCCACAATTCCGATATGACGAATAATGCGGATGGCTATTTCACGTAATTTGTGATATTCTGTATTGGAGAGGGTTTGCGAAGGCGCTACAACAATACTCTCACCAGTATGAATTCCCAGTGGATCGAAGTTTTCCATATTACAAACCGTAATACAGTTGTCATATTTATCACGAACTACTTCATATTCAATTTCTTTCCAGCCTTTCAGCGACTTTTCAACCAGCACTTGTGATGAGTAAGCAAAAGCTTTATCAACTAATTCACGTAGTTCATCATCATTATCACAAAAACCGGAACCCATTCCACCTAAGGCATAGGCCGCACGCACGATAACCGGATAGCCCAATTCATTGGCTGCACGAACTGCATTCTCTAAATTGGTAACCGCTTCACTTTGAATATATTTTACATCAATTTCTGATAATTTCTGATTGAAAATTTCTCGATCCTCAGTGTCAATAATTGATTGAACAGGAGTTCCAAGTACACGAACATTGTATTTTTCAAAAATTTTATCTCTGAACAATGCCACACCACAATTCAATGCAGTTTGACCACCAAACGAAAGAAAAACTCCATCTGGGCGTTCTTTTTCGATGACGCGTTCAACAAAATCAGGCGTAACCGGCAAGAAATAAACCTTATCGGCAATACCTTCTGATGTTTGAACCGTAGCAATATTTGGATTTATTAATACAGTTTCAATTCCTTCTTCCTTCAATGCTTTCAACGCCTGTGAACCAGAATAATCAAACTCACCAGCTTCACCAATTTTCAAAGCTCCCGAACCTAAAACGAGTACTTTTTTGATTTCTCCTTTGTTAATCTGCTTATCTTCATGCTTCCGAACTAATCTCGATTGCAATACATCCTCGATAATTTCAGGGATTGGTTTAGAAAAATCACTCAGCGTACTGATAAATACATCAAATAGGAAATCTGTGTCAGTTGGACCCGATGAGGCTTCTGGATGGAATTGTGATGAAAACCAAGGTTTGGTTTTATGACGAATTCCTTCGTTGGTGCCATCGTTCATATTGCTGAAAAGTGGCTCCCAATCTGCTGAAAGAGTAGAATTATCAACCGCAAAACCATGATTTTGCGAAGTAATAAAAGCCCGTTGAGTTCCAACTAATTGAACAGGTTGATTGTGACTACGATGACCGTATTTTAGTTTATAAGTTTTAGCACCCCCAGCTACTGCCAGCAGTTGATTTCCCATACAAATTCCGTAAATCGGTTTGTCGGATTTCATGGCAGTTTGTACATTTCGCACTGTATCTTTAGCATATTCTGGATTGCCAGGGCCATTGGAAATAAACAAACCATCGTATTCAATTTGATTAAAATCATAATCCCAAGGCACACGAATCACGGTAGTATCTCGTTTCAACAAACATCGGATGATATTATGTTTTACGCCACAATCTACTAACAACACACGGTGCTTACCGGTACCATAAGTTATCACTTCTTGACAGCTTACTTTGGCCACCTGATTTTCATCGTCTGGGTTGATAAAGTCAATATCATCGCCATCGGGAAAAATAAACTTTCCACGCATCGTCCCTTTTTCACGAACCAACTTGGTAAGTTCACGCGTATCTACTCCGAAAATTCCGGGCACTTCGTTTTCTTTCAACCATTCACTCAGGCTCTTGCCAGCATTCCAGTGACTGTATTCAAAAGAAAAATCGGAAACAATCAAACCTGTAGCCTGAATTTTTTCCGATTCGTAAAAAGTAGATAGTCCGTTTTGAATAACGTCGTTCGGGACACCGTAATTCCCAACCAGCGGAAACGTTACTACCAACAACTGACCCGAATAAGAAGGGTCCGTAAGGCTCTCTGGATAACCAACCATGGCCGTATTAAAGACAACTTCGCCGGCAACCGGTTTTTCGTAGCCAAATGATTTGCCTTCGAAAACTGTGCCGTCTTCCAAAACTAAATGAAGCGGTTTGTACTCTTGCATAATTAATGATAATAAAACTACCCCCAGCCCCTAAAGGGGGGAAAGATTATTTTATAATTTACATGAAAATCCCCTCAGGGGGTTAGGGGTGCAAATTTGTGCAAAAGTACAGCTTTTTCTTGTTTTATGCAAAGTAAAAGTTCGGTATTCTGTTATATTTAACCCAAATCTCTGAAAAGAACGACAAAATAATAATTTGACAAACAAAAAGGCATGAAAAGTGTATAAAAATCTATTTTTTTGAAGTAAAAATTACTCATTTTCAACTAAAATAAGAATTAACAACAATACTGTGAAGAGAGTTTTTGCGCGCAAGTAATAAAAAGACTGCAAATGATTATTTGTTTTGCCTTACTAATTGACGAGGTAACTGCCAAACTGTATGTTTAGTAATTGGCACCTACGCCTTTTACAGTATTGACATTTATGATAATTTATTCAACTAATGCAACAATATAGAGCTAAAAGACTACAATAAATTCAATTCGCCTGTTAATGTGTGAATTATGTAATAATGAATTAAATTTATGTAATAGTTTTGCTTTGAAATATTCGGTACTTTGACACATTATAATCTAGCATCATAATTAAACTGAAATATATTATAGTATCACTAACCATTAAAGTAAAAAAAATGAAAACAATTAAATTTTTTTCAATTATTGCAGCACTCACATTTCTAACTGTATCTTGTGTTGAGAAATCAGATAAGTACAAAGCAGCCATCGCTCAACGTGATTCACTTGCAGTAGAAAAGCAAGTTCTTGATTCAAATTACAACCGGACAATCGATATTTTAAATGATATTGAAACCGGATTTTCAGAGATAAGTCATAGTCAAAATGAAATGAGAATCAACCTAAAAGGTGTTGAAGGCAAAACGACTAGCAAAAAAGAATTGATTGCAGCTCAAATGGGTGCGATAAAAGTTAATATTGAAAATAACAAAGCAAAAATTGACGAGCTAAGAAAGTTGGCTGCTAAAAGTGATAAGGCGAACAAGCTGTTGTCTGCGACTATCCAACGCTTACAAACTGAAATGGACGAGAAAAATAAACAGATTGAAACTTTACAAGTGGAACTCGATCAGAAAAATATCAAAATCAGTGAACTTAGCACTATTGTAAATGATCAGAACAATAACATTACTGAACAGCAGAAAGCAATGGAAGAACAGAAATCTAGAATTAACGAACTGAATGCAGTATGGTATTGTGTTGCAACTTCTAAAGTACTCAAAAACGCTAAGATTATTACAAATACTGGACTCTTTCAGTCTAAAAAAGTAATGGACACTGATTTCGACAAAACAGTATTTACGCAAACTGACCTAAGAACGTTATCAACTGTTCAAACCGACAGCAAAACTATTAAAATCATTTCGTCACACCCTCAAGACAGTTATAAGTTGGTAACAGGAGATGACAAAAACATCACAATCGAAATTGGCAATCCTACAAAATTCTGGAGTGTATCAAAATACTTAGTGGTTCAAATTTAAGCAATTGAATCTCATTATTTAAAAATCACCGGAGTATATTATTCTGGTGATTTTTTTTATCGATAGATTTGGATCTGTATTTTTACTATATCAATCATCCGAGTTGAATTGAATTTTGAACACTCCATACATTCATTTGTTGTCACAATTCATCCGATTGCGTTAGTAAACACCCGAACGTCTCACACTTTGGATTGTAATTTTATCATTCGTATTGCTGATGATTACTTGGAAAGGCGTGAGCTACCTACCTTCTGCACAAAATAGCGTACATGTGTATTCGGGAGAATAAAGTGTATAATCCTAAAAAACGCCATTCTTCAGTTGAAGAATGGCGTTTTTCATGTCAGTAACGACACTTTATTTTTTCCGTACATACTGTACAAAAGAGTAAGAAAAAGGATTTTTTTCGTCGGCTTGAAAGTCTTCGCGTGATTTTTCCTTCCACATTTTTAAATCTATTTCAGGGAAAAACGCATCGGCTTCAAATTCGGCATGAACCCAAGTAATATACATTGAATCAGCTCTCTCCATGCATTGTTTATAAACTACTCCGCCTCCAATAACAAAAATATTCTTTTCATTTTCGCATAATTCCAAGGCATCTTCTATTGAATTGGACTCGAAATATCCCTCGTTAACTCCCTCGGATTGAGTGGAAGAGAGAACTACATTTTTACGATTTGGAAGCGGTCCATTGGGCAAACTTTCAAAGGTACGCTTACCCATCAAAATAGTATGTCCCGTAGTTAAATCCTTGAAATGCTTTAAATCGGCTGGCAAATGCCATGGAAGTTTACCCGATTTACCAATGGCATAATTATCGGCCACGGCAGCAATAATCGAAATTTTTGACATAATAACTAATTTACGATTTTGAAATTTTACAGTCTTTCAGGGCTGATTTTAATCTATAAGTCCACTAAAAAAACTGCATTATATAAAAAAATTTTATTGAATCAATTTATCTTGAGTAATACCCACAAATCATTAATCGCAAACATACAGAGTCGCAAAAATACAAAAAAATACGGATTTAGAACTAAATCCGCTAAAATACTTCAATTATTTGCACACTTTTAATTATTATGTGCAATTATCTAATTAAAGAAACTGTCTTTCACTCTTTGTTCTTTGGTCTTTAAATCTTTGGTCTTTGGTCT
>JBBSCW010000156.1:0-7741 GCA_038249855.1 Bacteroidales bacterium | reverse complement strand
TTCTATTACCTAGACCATAATATGTTCTTATTTTTTAAAAATACTTTCTTCTTGGAAATTTTAAAATAAATTACCTATATATATCGATACGGCTAAAATACTCATAAGCAGTATAATAATGTATTATTTATGGTGTTTTGTCGAATGCTTACTGTTTGAAAAATGTATGAATAATTAAAAAAAAGTATTACAAATGAAAAATTTATTTCCAAAACTGGTTTACGGTCTTATTACATTATTGCTATTTGCAGCCTGTAGTGTTAATAAAGAAATTCCATATCTTATTGATGCTGGTAAAGTTGCAGTATTAAATGATTCTGATATCCCAGCCCCAATTCCTGATCCAGTTTTTCAGGTAGGTGATCTGTTGGTTATAACAGTTAATGCGAATAATCCCGAATCAGCTAGTCCATTTAACTTACCCTTGGTGCCAGCTGGAACAGCTAGTTATAATCCAACAAGTGTGCAAATATCAAGTTATGTAAGTGGTGGAAACTTACAGAATTATTTAGTGGATTCTCAAGGTGATATAGTTATGCCTATTATTGGAAAAATTCATGTGGCAGGAATGACCAAATCTGCTATGACTCAAGTTCTAAAAGCTAAAATATACCCTCGTTATATAAAGGAAGAACCTATTATTTTAGTGCGTTTTGCTAACTTTAATGTATCAGTATTAGGTGAAGTAGCTCGACCAGGTAATTTCATTATTCCGAATGACAAAATTTCAATCTTTGAAGCAATAGCTACTGCAGGTGATTTGTCTATCTATGGTCGTCGCGACAATGTGCTTCTAATAAGAGAAGGCGCAGCAGGCCGGGAAACTATTAGAATAGATTTACGAGATAGCCGTTTAGTTAATTCATCCTACTATTATCTTCAACAGAACGATGTACTTTATATTCAACCAAATGAACCTAAATCCAGATCATCTGCTTTGAGTACTGCCGAAGTTTTGTCTGTTTCTCTGGTTGGTACACTAATTTCTTTAACGTCATTGATGGTAACCATTTTTAAATAAACGGTAAACTGTTTATGGTGAACGGGAACACTAAACGCTAAACACTAAACACTAAACGCAAAACGCTAAACACAAAACACTGAACAAAATAACTATTACGAAAAATTAAATTAATTATATTTTATGGAACACAATTTTGATCAATTTGAGCAAGATATTCAGGAAAAGCCAATTGATTGGCGGGAACTTATAGAAAAATACATAGTTTACTGGAGATGGATTCTGGCATCGATTGTTCTGGCTACGGCAGTCGGGTTTTTCTATATACGTACTCAACCTAACGTGTATGAATTAAATACCAGCCTATTGGTGGTTGACCAGTCCAAAGCTGGCGGCATGAACGAAATGTCTATCTTGAAATCGTTAGACGTTATGGGTACCGGTAATTCATATACGATGGTAAATAACGAGAATGAAGTTATCAAGTCAACCGCATTGATGAAAAGGGTAGTCAATCAATTGGAATTGTATACTACTTATAGCACTACTAATTTTCTCCGAACAACCGAAATTTATTCCGAATCACCATATAGAGTCCGTATGGATAGCATGGCTATGGAAAAATTAAAGGGTCCGTTTAAATTTGAGATTGTTACTGAAAATGGTAAATTGATGATTGAAGGTGAATATGCTGATTCTGTTTTTACTAATAAAGTTGATAGACTTCCTGCACTATTAAATACGCCTGCAGGTGTAATCAGTATTGATATTCGTTATAATAAAGTAATTCCGGCAGAGCCATTAATTGTTACGATTAGTAAACCTGCTTCTGTTGCAAAATATTATGCCACTAAGGTACTTGCTACCGAAATAACAAAATTAGTTGATGTAGTAACATTAAGCGTAAAGGTTAACAATATTCAAAAAGGAAAGGATGTATTAAACACGCTCACTGAAATTTATAATCGGGATGCCATAGAACAAATTAACCGTTCGGCAAATAATACTGCTGGGTTTATTGATGGACGTTTACGTCTTATTTCTGGTGAACTGAGTGATGTGGAACGTGATGTTGAAAATTACAAACAAGTAAATCAATTGACTGACATTAGTTCTAATGCAAAAATTTATCTTGAAAGGAACAATGAATTCGATCAGCAACGTATAACTGTTGAAACCCAATTGAGCTTAATTCGTTTTGTGGAAGAATTTATCAACAAACCTGTAAATCAAACAGCTTTAATTCCTAATCTCGGTTTAACCGATGTGGGATTGGTAACTGTTATTCAAAAATACAATGAGTTGGTTATCAATCGCGAAAGAGTAGCTAGCGGTTCATCAGAAGAAAATCCAGTGATCCGTACGCTGAATCAACAGATTGCATCAGCTCGCAAAGCTATTCAGATAAGTATTGCCAATAGTCGCAAGGGTATGGAAATCAGTAAACGTGAATTGGATCAGCAAAATAGTTTAGCTGTTTCTAAAATTCGTGATTTGCCTAGACAAGAACGTGAATTTATCGAAATTAAACGTCAACAACAAGTAAAGGAATCTCTTTATTTGTTCCTTTTGCAGAAGAGAGAAGAAGCCTCATTAACTATGGCTGTAACAGTGCCAAAGGGTCGAGTTTTGAGTTCCCCTGATGATGCCTTGAAAGTGGCTCCTCGCAGCGCAATGTTATTTGCAGTATTCTTTTTGTTAGGATTAATTCTTCCTTTGGTAGTAATTTTTATTCGTGATGCACTCAATACAACTTTAAGTTCACGTAAACAGATTGAAGGTTTGACTGATGTGCCAATTCTTTCCGAGTTGGGACATAATGGAAGTAATCAAATAATCTTAGATCACAGCTCAAATGCGGATACCAATGTAGAGTTATTTAGGTTGTTACGTACTAAATTACAATTTGTTTTACAATACCCCACTCAGAAAGTGATTATGGTTACTTCTACTGAACCGGGCGAAGGAAAATCGTATACGAGTATCAATTTGGCCATTAGTCTTTCCATGACTGATAAAAAAGTGATTCTGCTAGGGCTTGATTTACGTAAACCACAGTTGAAACGACACTTAAATATTGCAATGGAAGAGGGAATGTCGTCTTATCTTTCAGGGAATGAGCCTGATTATAAGAAGTTGATACAAGTTACACCAAATAATGATAATTTGCATGTAATTAGTGGAGGGTTTATTCCACCTAATCCTAACGAATTATTGATGAGTAAACGTTTGGATACTTTGATTGAAACACTTCGGAAGGAGTATGATTATATTGTGATTGACACTGCTCCTGTCGGATCTGTTTCTGACACGATGTTAATAAACCGCATCACCGACATAAGTCTTTATATGTGCAGGATGGATTATTCCGATAAATCAAATATGGACTTTTTGAATCAAGTTCGGAAAGAACAAAATCTGAGACGACCTTATTTGGTACTCAATGATGTGAATCTAACTTCTAAGTATTATTATAAACGTGGTTATAGTTATGGTTATGGTAATTACCATGAACAGGCTTCAACAAAGAAGAAGGGCAAGAAATAATTGACAGGAAATAATAAAAAAAAAGAGTTTACGAAAGTAAACTCTTTTTTTATTCTATTGAGAGCGAAAGACGGGACTCAAACCCGCGACCCTCAGCTTGGAAGGCTAATGCTCTATCAACTGAGCTACTTTCGCAAAAAAACAATTTGAAAATTTGAAAGTTTGACAATTTGAAAATTAATTATCAAATTTTCAAATTTTGCAATTTTCAAATTTGTTTGTGGGCAGTGAAGGATTCGAACCTCCGAAGTCGAAAGACAGCTGAGTTACAGTCAGCCCCAGTTGGCCACTTTGGTAACTGCCCGCTTTTGTTTTATTAAGCGGTGCAAAGGTAATTTATTTTTTGGAATTACCAAACAATATTTCCCATTTTTATAGCAGTAATTGCGGCTTCTGTGCCTTTATTTCCATGTATTCCGCCAGCTCGATCTTGGGCTTGTTGTAAAGTATTGGTAGTTAGTACACCAAAAATTATTGGACAATTTTCCAACATAGTATTTAACTTTGCTATACCGTATGTTACTCCTTGACATACATAGTCAAAATGGGGAGTATCGCCTTGTATAACGCATCCAATGACTATTACAGCAGTATATCTCATCACTTTGCGCTTCTCAATTTCACAGAGATAATCTTTTGAAAGTTCCTTAGCCGCAAAAGTGAGTTCAAACGTGCCTGGTACGTGGATTACTTTAATGTTGTTAGGCTTTACACCATTCTCTTGGAAAGTAGAAATGGCTGCTTGCATTAAACTATGTGTGATTTCAGAGTTCCAATCGGACACTACAATTGCATATTGCTGTTTTGAAAGCTGCTGTTTTGAAGGAAGTCCCTCATGGTCGTATTCTGATAGATTTTGATATTGTGTGGCCATAATTTTTGGTTTTTATTTTGAGAAGTTATCAAAAAAAGCTACCTCGAATGAAGTAGCTTTAGTTTATTCAAGTTTGAAATATAAATTTCAGTATTTTATTCTCAAGGTTGTACTCTTGCAATATATTTGTCGATGTCTGCTGCTTCGTTGCTCTTAGGGTAATTATCCTTGATGTTTGTGTATGCTTCTAATGCTTTCTCAGGTTGTTTCAACGATTCGTTTACTATACCTGCTTTTTTGAGGTATATAGGACTTAATACATCGTTCTTTTTATCCGCAGCTTCTTCAAAATAATCCAAGGCTTTTGAAGTCTTGCCAAGTTCTACATAACTATCGCCTATCAATCCAATAACGGCAATACTGAAATAATTGTCTTCACCATCATATTGTGTTAAAAATTTAATAGCGTTTTCGTATTGACCTAACTTGTAATAACAAATACCTGAATAGGCAGCGGCTAAATTGCCTGAATTTGTGATTCCATATTCCGAAACAATTTCTTTAAATCCAATGATATTGTTTCCGTCACCTTCCAATGCTACTTTAAATGAATCAACTGCGAACATGGATTGAGCCTTGCCCATTTCATTTTCAGCTTCTATTTCGCGTGGTTGTATGTAAAAATTACGAAAGGCAATTACTGCCAAGACTAACAAAACAACAACAGCTACTGCGAACAAGATTTGTTTTTGATATTTTTCAATAAAAGCTTCCGATGCGCTTAATGCATGTTCAACGTTTTCTAATTCATCGGTTTTTTCCTTTTTGCTTGCCATAAAATTGAGCTAAATTTCTTAATATGTTAATTTCTATTTTAGTTCGGCAAAAATAGAGATTTTCTTTCAATTAGCGAAATTATTTCTAATGTTTTTTGATATTCATGCGAAATAGTAATTCTTTAAGATTTTTTTTCATTAAAGTGAACCCAATTATAAATTAAAGTATTATATTTGCAATAGAAAAAAACGACCGCATTGTTACGAGATTGGAAAACTCAACATTAATAAATTAACGAGTTATATAGGGTTTTAATGGCGGGCTGCACCTTAGGGTATCCCATTGTGGACGGCAGATTACAAAGGAATTTTATAGCTCAAATCCTGTTTACGGGAGTTTTCTCAATAATAACAGTGCGGTTTTTTTCTATTACTTCCCTCCAAGCTTTCTTTACAGTTTGTCAGAATTCAATTTATTTTACTAAACTTTATTTTTCTGCTAAATAATATTTTATTTAAGCAACAATCATCGTTTATATATAATTTGTTTTATTGTTCAAAATTGTTTAGTTTTGTGGTTTTTCCCTCAATTTCAAGGAGTCATTTCTAGTGAAATTATTGGAACTCATATAATTCTTAATAGTAATTTTATTTATACATATATAATTATGAAACATTTCCCACCTTCAGAATTAATTATAAACTCCGACGGGAGTATTTTTCATCTGCATTTGAAACCCGAACAATTAGCTGATAGTATTATACTTGTGGGCGATCCTGGGCGTGTAGCGTTAGTGGCTGCATATTTTGATACACAGGAATGTTCCGTGTCGAGCCGCGAGTTTAATACCATAACTGGAACTTACAAGGGGAAAAGGCTCTCTGTAATTTCAACGGGAATTGGTACTGATAATATTGATATTGTTGTAAATGAATTAGATGCCTTGGCTAATATCGATTTTACCTCACGCACCGAAAAATCTGATTTCCGCCAACTTACAATTGTTCGTATTGGTACTTCGGGTGGAATGCAGCCTGATATTCCTTTGGGGAGCTTTTTGATTTCTGAAAAGTCTATCGGGTTCGATGGTATGTTGAATTTTTATGCTGGACGCGATTCAGTTAGCGATCTGGAATTCGAAGCATCCATGAAAAAACAATTGGATTGGAATCCACAGTTAGCTGCTCCTTATGTTGTAGACGCTGATGTCGAATTAGTTAATCGAATTGGACAAGATGATATGTTGCGTGGAGTTACTATCTCGGCCAATGGATTCTATGGACCGCAGGGGCGTGTATTGCGAATTAACTTGGCTGATATGCAACTGAATGATAAGATTGAAAAATTCCGTTACAATAATTATAAAATTACCAATTACGAGATGGAAGGTTCAGCCATTGCTGGCTTGTCGAAACTGATGGGACACAAAGCGATGACTGTGTGTTGTATTATTGCCAATAGGAGAGTAGAAGCTGCCAATACCGACTATAAACCTTATATTGAAAAATTGGTAACTACGGTGTTGGAGAGAATTTAGGATGGATTGATTGTTAATGATTAATTAAATATCTAATCTATCCATGTTAATTATCGAACCAAGGCTTTTCAGAACACAGTAAAGAACCGGTTGACACATTATAATAAAAATGATTAGCGACAAGGCAAGTTATAAGCATTATCTAAGCAGGGATTTGAAAGCATATCAACTCGATAAATTTACTATTTATAGTTATTTGCGAGTTGATTGCCTCCGATTTCAAAGAAGATTGAGAAAGATTGAATACCTTCACAATGTACGCAAAAATAATTTCCTTTGCTATATTCAATTACTTCTACTGGAATTTATCAACCATAGATTAGCTACTCGATTAGGACTTACTATACCCAAAAACGTTTTTGGGGCAGGTTTATGCATTGTTCATTATGGGACGATTGTAGTGAGTGAGTTTGCATGCATTGGTGATAATTGTAGAATTCACCCGTCGACATCAATCGGTGACTACAAAGGTGCACCTACTATTGGTAACAATGTGTATATTGGACCAGGAGCTAAAATTTTTGGAAATATTAAAGTTGGTAATAACGTTGCAATTGGTGCCAACGCAGTACTTAATAGAGATGTTCCCGACAATGTAACCGTAGCTGGGATTCCTGCTAAAATCATTTCCAAGAAAGCTTCTACGGAGCAAGATTTATATCCTAAGTCAAAATTTTGATTATAAAAAACACCCAATGAAAAATAACAACACGATAGCTGCTATTTCGACCGCACCCGGAGTGGGTGGGATTGCTGTAATACGAGTTTCGGGAGTGAATGCTTTGAAAATTTGTAATCGTATTTATCGTCCTCATGTTCACAGCCGTAAGTTTTTGAATCAGAAGGCTTTCACTATTTCGTATGGAAGTGTTATTTCCAAAAGTGGAGATGAAATTGATGATGTTTTGGTGTCGGTTTTTCGTACTCCCAATTCGTTTACAGGCGAAGATGTTGTCGAAATATCTTGCCACGGTTCATTGTACGTTCAACAGAAAATACTTCAAGAACTAATTGTAAATGGCTGTAAATTAGCACAAGCTGGTGAATTTACGCAACGTGCTTTTTTGAATGGAAAAATGGATTTGTCGCAAGCTGAAGCTGTGGC
>JBBSCW010000155.1:0-7771 GCA_038249855.1 Bacteroidales bacterium | reverse complement strand
AGCCAAAGCATGAACTATATCATCATAAATTTCATGCTTACATTCAAAAAAACAAGCAATCTTTGTGAAGTTAATTTCAAAAAAAATAATATTATGGAAATCAAAACAACATTAGACTGTAAAGGGCTGTCGTGTCCCATGCCAATGATGAAAGTAGCTAAAGCGATGAAAGATTTAAAATCGGGTGAAGTGCTTGAAATGTTCGGAACCGACCCTGGAACAAAAACTGATTTGCCTAATTGGTGTACCAAGACAGGCAATGAGTTTGTAGAAATGACTGAACTTGACGGTGGTGTTACCCGCATGTTGATTAAAAAAGCATAGGAGAAGGCACCATGTCCGTAACAAAAAACAAAAATCCATTGGTTGAACTTTTCCAACTTGCTTTTGGCAAACATTGGCCAGTGTGGGTTGGTGGTATTGTATTAGGAATCCTTAATACACTTTTATTTGCAATACAGAGTCCCTGGGGTGCTACAGGTGGCATTACCAATTGGGGCGATAATTTCTTTGCGCTTTTTGGACTTTTTACTGAAAAAAACATCACGCCAGTAACCGATAATCTTTATGGAATGCTTGTATTACTAATTGTAATAGGTGCATTTCTAGGTGCATTATTCTCAAAAGAGTTTGCTATACGCGTTCCGCCAAAAGGCGAAATGATAAAAGGTTTTATTGGTGGCGGATTAATGGCCGTTGGTGCTTCGGTTGGAATAGGCTGTTCCATCAGTTCATTTTTTAGTGGTGTTCCGGCATTATCGGGTGGAGCTATTGTTTTCTCAATAACTATGTTCGTAGGTGTTCTGATTTCACTGAAATATTTAATTTGGGAAATGGAAGCTCGTCCAAACTGGAGTTCAGGCAAGAGTTATACTTTTTTGGCAGCATCGCCAAACAAAGGAAACTGGCAAATTATTACTGGTATTATTGTGCTTATCGGAATAATCATTCTGGCATATGTCTATGTGAAAAGTAATCCAATAATGTCGTGGTTTATAATTATTGCCGCTTTAATGGGATTAATTTCTCAACGTTCCAGATTCTGTATTGTGAAAGCATTCAGAGATCCTTTTATGAGTGGAGAATCGCATGGTTCAGTGGGTGTAATGGCTGGACTAGTTATCTGTCTTATCGGTTTCACTGTCATTAAGTATTTTGGTATTGGAGTGCTTGGTACTGCATCGTTGCGTGCACGTGAATTGACATGGGTATTCCCTCATTTTTGGGCGAAAGCAGCAGCTGGTGGATTTCTATTCGGTATTGGCATGACGATAGCAGGAGGTTGTGCTGTAGGTACACTTTGGAGAGTTGGCGAGGGACAAGTTAAATTATGGTTCTCCGCCATAGGACTCATTTTAATTTCGCCAATTTCAAATGCATACTTAGCTCCCGCTTTCGACAAAATTCTACCTCAAAGTGCAAAATTCAGAAATTATTTACCTGATTACATTGGTTATGATGGTGCATTTGCACTGGTATTAGCTATTATCATCGGATGGTATGTGTTCGTTAAATGGAACGAAAGAACTGGCCGTTTCAGTGCTTTTTAAAAATTATAAATTATGCAAAAAACAATTTTAAAATTAATACTTTGTATAGCAGTAGTATTAACAAGTTGCAAGGGAATATATGAGGATACGGCTGAAATGGCAGCAGACTATAAATCGGATATAGTTTCACTAACAGTAGATTCCTTAAAAGCAAAAACTGAAAATGGGGAAGATTTCGTCCTCATTGATGTTCGTCAAACAAACGAATATTACACCGAAAATATTCCCGGTTCAGTATCAATTCCAAGAGGATTACTTGAATTTCAAATTGGTTCGGAAGCTTTTTGGACTGCACAATACATGTATCCTCCTGAAAAAAATACGGAAATTATTATATACTGTAAATCTGGAAACAGAGGAATATTAGCATCAAAATCATTAATGCAGTTAGGGTACAGCAATGTAAAAAACCTCGAAGGCGGTTATGATGCTTACAATCCAAATCAAGATCCCAATGCAAAACCAAAACCCTCAGGTGGCGGATGCGGAGGTTGAGAAAAAATTATTTCGATTATCATAATGTTAATTATTAAAAACTAAAATGTCATGAAAAAACTAAATTTATTAAAATTACTATTATTAAGCATCACTTTTTCTGTTCTTGGACTTAGCAGTTGTGTCGATCCTGTTGTTGAGCCCGTAGTTGATCATTACAAAGTTCTGTCTGGATACATGAAAGCCAATAGCATGGATTTAAACAAAATGGCTGAAACTTGGGTTGTTGATGCTCCAACTGTAAATACAACAGGTATAAGCACTTACCATATAATGGATTTACGGACCTCTGCCGATTTTGTATTAGGACATATTCAAGGAGCCGTAAATGTTACTTTAGCAAATGTAGTTACAGCCGCACAGGGAGTTACAAAACCCATTTTATTAGTTTGTTATACCGGTCAAACAGCAGCTGTGGCACATGTGGCACTTCGCCTGAGTGGCTTCAGTACCTGTAAAATTCTGAAATGGGGAATGAGCAGTTGGAATCCAGTATTCGATAAATGGACTGCCAATGTTGCAAATATTGCTAAAGGTCATGCCAATTGGTCAACAACCAATACTGTTAAAACACCGGTACTTTTTTCACTTCCCACATTAGCAAAGGCCGATTTCACTGCAGCCGACACAACAGGTGCAAAGATACTTGCCAAACGTGTTACTTACATGTTAAGTCAGGGATTTAAAGGTGTAAATGCCACCGATGTACTTACAACTCCAGCAACCTATTTTATTGTAAATTACTGGGCCGATGCCGATGTTACTACTTACGGTCATATTAAAGGTGCCTATCGTTTAAACGAAACATTACTACTTGGTGATGGAATGAAAAATCTCGATCCTGCATCAAAAATTGTAGTTTATTGTTGGACAGGTCAAACATCTGCTATGGTTGCGGCTTACCTTACAGTGCTTGGATACGATGCGAGCGGTATCAAATTTGGCACAAATGCAATGATTAATGCCGATTTACTTAAGAATAAATGGTCAGCAAGTCAGATTGGTTCATACGCTTTTGTAACCGGAAATTAATTGTTGGATTTATGTCTATATTGCTTAATTATGGCAGTTTGGTAACGCAAACTGTCATAATTTGGCTCGAAAATAAATTTTGTTTAAACACATAAACAGTAAAAACATGAACAAATTAAAAGTATTATTGGCAATTATATTCCTAACTACCCTACCTTATCTGAGCTATTCGCAGGGTTGTGCTTCGGGTGGAGGTAATCTGATTGGGGTAACTGGGTTTATCCAACCACAGTACAATATCAATTTGAATGGTACTGATGCCGCTGGAAATAGTTTAAATACCAATAATTTCACCTTCAATCGTGCTCGTATTGGTGTGGTTGGTTCCATTCCTTACGACATCGATTATTATGTAATGTTGGAATTCAGTTCATTCAAAACACCTGCAAAAACTCCTCATTTGTTAGATGCTTATGTTTCTTATACTCGTTTTGGAAAATGGGCTAAAATAACGATGGGACAGTTCAAATCTAATTTCAGTTTGGAGCAAAACACTGCTTGCTCAGGTCTTTATACAGTGAACCGCTCCGAAGTAGTAAATCAGTTAGCGGGACCTCAACGCGATTTAGGACTTCTGCTCAGTGGAGGTCACGATTCATTACACGTTCAGTACAGCCTTGGGTTATTTAATGGTACTGGTATGAATGAATTAGACGATAACAACAATAAGAATATTGTGGGTCGTGTAGTAGTTAATCCGATAGAAAATTTGAAAGTAGGAGGCAGCTTTAAAATTGCTAAGATTAACCCTACCAATCCGGCCGAAAAACTAAATGATATTTATCGCTTTGCTGGTGAATTGCAATATCGCTTTAAAGATTTACTGGTTCAAGGCGAATATATTTATGGAACGGACAAATTATACTCGGCATCAAAAGTTCCTGTGTATGGTGGTTGTGGCGGCATTGTTGGCTATGATACCAAACAAGCGGGTACTTACGGTAAAAGTGGTTTCTGGACCATGGCTTCGTATATGACTCCTTGGCATCTTGAGCCTGTTGTTAAGTTCGATACTTGGAATTCTGATCATAGTTTGTCGGGTAAAAGGACTAACTATATAACTTTAGGCTTGAATTATTATGTAAACGATTATTCACGCGTACAAATCAATTATGTGAATGTGGCCGAAACGAATCAAGTTAAGAATGATATGATTATGCTACAATTTCAAGCAATTTTCTAAAAAAATAATAATAGAATAAAATGAAAAAGAAAATTATTTTAGCGTTTTTTGCTGTCTTTGTATGGCAAGTGAACGCACAGTTAATCACCGTTGACGCTTTGGTGAAAATGATGAAGGAGTCCGGAGTAATTGTAGTTGATGCACGACCAGGAGGCGATTATCTTAAAACGCATATCGATGGTGCTATAAGTTTGGATGTAAGTATATTGGCTAATAATACCCCAGTGGAAGGTACGTTAAAACCAGTTTCGGAATTGGCATCCATCCTAGGAAAAAATGGTATTGCAGTAAATAGTAAAATTGTAGTTTATTGTAAAACTGGTGTGAATGCAGGTCGTATGTATTGGATTTTGAAATACTTAGGATGCAGTGATGTAAGCATACTCGATGGTCAAATGGATACTTGGTTTGCTGCCCGCAAACCCATTACTAAAAACGCCAAAAAATTGAGTCCTGTTAGCTTTTCACCCGCTGTTAACGGAGCAATCTTAGCAGATAAAGCTTATGTGAAGTCTAAACTTAACTCAGCTGTATTGGTTGATTCGCGCAAAAAAGATGAATATGACGCAGGACATATTGGCAAAGCAGTTAATGTTCCGAGCGAATCACTTATCAATGTTTCTAAATTAAAAGCGGTTTCTGAACTGACTTCTGTGTTGGCTCAGGTTCCAAAAGATAAAGAAGTAATTTTATATTGCAAAACAGGAGTTACAGCCGGATTTATGTATTTCGTATTGAAATCGGTTTTGAAATATCCTAATGTGAAAGTTTACGAAGGTGCCTATCTCGACTGGACTCATTAAAAAATTATGTTATGATTAAGAAAATAGTATTTTTTATACTGATTATCACTTTTGTTTCTTGTACCAAAAAAAATGTCAAGCAATATGCAAATGTAGATGAGTTAGTAAAAGAAGCAAAAACAGAAGTGGAATTTGTGAGTGTGGATGAAATGAAAACAGTTCTTGATTCAAAAGCTCCCATTTATCTCATTGATTGCAGAGAAGTGGAAGAGTTTGATTCAGCTTGCATCCAAACAGCCATCAATATTCCAAGAGGCGTTCTTGAAGGTTCTATTTCCGAAAAAGCACCTAGACACAACAATACGGTATATATTTATTGCAGTAATGGCGATCGATCTACATTAGCAGCAAAGGTTTTACCAGAGTTGAAATACTCTGATGTTAAAGTGCTTGAGGGAGGTTTTAAAGCATTAAAAGCTAAATACCCAGCACTTGTAGAACTTCATCCTGTTCGTGCTGGAACTGAAAAGAAAGTTACTGCTAAACCTGCGGGAGGATGCGGAGGATGATTGTTTTCAATTAGATGATTCAATTAATATTTAAGAAAAAAATATGGCAAAAATGGTTATCGGACTTTCGTCCGGAAGTATAGATAAGTTGCTTGGAGCAGGAGTTATCATGAGTGGGGCTGCGGCCGACGATATGGAAATTGAAGTTTATGTGTTGCTAACAGCTGCCCGTGCCTTTCTGAAAGGCAATGAAGACTTAGAAGATGCTTGGGTAGAATATCCACATCTCAAAGAGCAGATGCAGCAACGTATTGCTGAAATGAAAATGCCATCGTGGATTGACTCCATGAAGGAAGTAAAAGATTTGGCTGATGTGAAAATCTATATTTGCAGCTTGGCAGGAAAACTGTGGGGTGGCGATAAAATAGAAGATTATAATGAGTTGGTAGATGGTTTCACAGGAATATATCAATATGTGCTAGCAGCTCAAGAAGCCGATTTACATATCAGCCTTTAAAGTCTTCACTTTCCAATAAATTGTAAAAATATAAAACTACAGGGATTTAGATTCTTGTAGTTTTTTTTTAACCCTTATAAGCTCTGTGTTGTAAGTTGAAAAGTATAATTTATTGTGCTTTTTACCTCTTTTTTTTTAAGATAAAAAAATGAGTAGGCTTTTGGCTACAACCCCCAATGCTAATACTATAAATGTAAAAAAGATAGATTATATTTATCTTTTTTCATGCACATAGTTAAGCTAATCTAAAATAAGCAATTTTGTTAACTGACCCGTTTTTGAATATGTATTTGACTTTTTTTCTTTCTAAAATATTGATATATTGCGTTTATTTGTTCTGTTTATGTCTTTTTGAACTACAATAAATTAGTTGTTTCTTAAAAATGATTGAATATTGAACAGTTTTATTGCAAAATGATTATCTTTGCCCATAAATTAAAACAAAAACATTTTAAATAGAATATCATTATGAGTTATTTATTCAAACCAAAGGATTATAAACCCATCTTAAATTTACAGCAAACGGAATTGGGTATTACTAAAATTAAAGACTTTTTTCAGACGAACTTATCCGCTGAGTTGCGCTTACGACGTGTAACTGCTCCACTATTTGTATTGAGAGGAACGGGCATCAACGATGATTTGAACGGAACAGAACGTGCAGTAAATTTCCCCATTATGGACATGGGCGATGTAAGGGCAGAGGTGGTACATTCCTTGGCAAAATGGAAAAGAATGACTTTGGGTGATTATGAAATAGAGAACGGCTATGGTATCTATACCGATATGAACGCCATCAGGGCCGATGAGGAATTGGGAAATATACATTCCTTGTACGTGGATCAATGGGATTGGGAGCGTGTAATGACTGCCGATGAAAGAAATATTGATTTTCTGAAAAGGATAGTGAATCAAATTTATGCTACATTGCTGCGAACTGAGTATTTAGTTTCGGAGAGTTTCCCTGAAATTAAGCCTTGTCTCCCTCCCGAAATTACTTTTATTCATGCTGAGGAATTGAGATTATTATACCCAGATAAAACTCCAAAAGAGCGTGAAACGGAATTTACCAAAAAACACAAAGCGGTTTTCATTATGGGAATCGGCGGTTTGTTGGGTGATGGTAAAAAACATGATGGTCGGGCTCCCGATTATGATGATTGGACTACTTTAGGCGAGAATGGATTGCCAGGCTTGAATGGCGATATTATCCTTTGGAATCCGGTGTTGGAAATCGCTTTCGAAATTTCGTCGATGGGCATCAGGGTCGATAAAGAAGCTCTACTTCGTCAGTTGGAAATTGAAAACAAACAAGATCGACTAGAAATGTATTTTCACAAACGATTGGTAGAAGGCAATTTGCCACTTTCAATTGGTGGTGGTATTGGTCAGTCGCGCTTATGTATGTTCTTTTTACGAAAAGCGCATATCGGAGAAATTCAAGCCAGCATTTGGCCACCAGAGATGGTTGCAGAATGTAAAGCACACGATATACATATAATTTAAACCTGCCCCCTAACCCCCGACGGGGGAATAAGAGGGGAAAAATACGAAGTTATTAATGGTTTGAAATTTGAAGAGTCCCGCAAAGGCGGGATGTCGAGTACTCCATTTGATTTTAGTTTAGTTTAGCAAGTATCAACTTGTAACTAACTTGTAAGAGGGTGACTCAAAGTTCACCCTCTTACTATTTTAGTAGCCCCCTAACCCCCGAAGGGGGACAAGACGCAGTTAGCAAGGGT
>JBBSCW010000154.1:0-7815 GCA_038249855.1 Bacteroidales bacterium | reverse complement strand
GCTTACAGACTGGAAAACTTTGTAAAAGCAAAAAACTATTTTAATAACATAGGTACTGAAGGGATAGTCAAAATTAAAGATTCTCCATTTTATAATGTAAGATAGTTTTTATTCATATCATTCAATCACAGACAAAGTATCAGAATTTCATTTTTTAGTAACCTTATTTTGAAATATTATGACTACGAATAGACGAGATTTTCTCAAACTTTCGGGACTTGCATTAGGCTTGACCGTGTTGGATAGTCCAGCTTATGGGAAGGTTAAAAGATTGACGAACAAATACAAATCTCATAAATCTACAATGAAGTTATCTTTTACTCCCTATAATTTGATGTTGAAACATGTGTTTACAGTGGCATCAAATTCCCGCATTTCTACTCCAGTTGTCCTTACTCAAATAGAATACGATGGCCATATTGGTTATGGAGAAGCTTCTATGCCTCCATATTTGGGTGAGTCGCATGAATCAGTAACAAAGTTTTTGCAGAAAATTGATTTATCAAAATTCAACAATCCTTTTGAAATTGAAGATATCTTGGCTTATGTCGATGCTGTTGATACAAAAAACACAGCTGCTAAAGCTTCAATTGATATTGCATTACACGATTTGGTAGGAAAGCTTCTCGGTCAGCCCCTTCATCGGATTTGGGGATTGAATATGCATAATACACCCAATACTTCCTTTACCATTGGAATTGATACGCCTGAAGTAGTAATTGAAAAGGTGAAAGAAACAGCCAATCAGTTTAAAATTCTCAAAGTAAAATTGGGAAAAGATAATGACAAAGAAATGATTGAAACAATTCGATCTGTCAGTAATGTTCCGATTTGTGTGGATGTCAATCAGGGTTGGAAGGATAAATATCAGGCGCTGGATATGATTAACTGGCTGAGCGAAAGGAATGTAGTATTTGTGGAGCAGCCAATGCCGAAGGAAAATTTAGAAGATATGGCTTGGTTGACCCAGCACAGCCCGCTTCCTACTGTTGCTGATGAGGCCGTTCAACGCATTCATGATATCAAACAACTTTATCAGGCATATTCAGGAATCAACATCAAGCTTATGAAATGTGGTGGCCTGCGCGAAGCTCATAAAATGATGGACATGGCCAGAGCGCTGGATATGAAAGTGATGATTGGCTGTATGACTGAAACCTCTTGTGCAGTCTCGGCCGCTTCACAACTCTCTCCTCTAGTTGACTGGGCTGATTTAGATGGAAATTTACTTATCAAGAATGATGTGTACGATGGTATGAAAATAATTGATGGCAAAGTTACATTGAATAATCGTTCTGGAATCGGTGTGGAAAAGATAAATATCTGAATATTAGACTGGTATTTTCTAGACTTTTTTCAATTTTTAAATTAACAAGAAAATATGACTTATTTTTTACGAATTTAGCAATAGATTCACTTTAATTTAAAAATAAATGTTATTTTTGTGCCGCTGCAAACGTTTGAATTTTATTACCAAGGAAAATTTACCCAAATAAAATTAAATATCGATTTATATAAAGTGTTAATAATCATTTATGTAGTATTAAAAATGAATCAATGAAAAATCTAATTTTTTAAAATCATGAAAATTAATCAAAAAAAAGTGATGACTACAAGTTGTCAATTTAGAAAAATTGAGTCTTTGAGACTGAAATTTTTTGCAGTGTTATTACTATTTGGTTTTGTTTCCAGCATTAATTTGTCGGCTAACACTGGTCAGGTAGTTAATATGGAAACACAACAGGATAATGCAAAAGTTCAAGGAGTTGTTAAAGATGAGGCTGGATCACCTCTTATCGGAGTGAGTATAGTTGTGCGCGGTACTAGTACCGGAACAGTAACTGATGCTAACGGTAAGTTCAGTTTAAATGTAGCATCTAAAGACGCTATTCTTGTTTTTACATATATCGGATACAAAGAACAAACTTTTTCAGCACAGAAAAATAACATTACCGTTGTTTTGCAAGAAGACACAAAGACTATGCAAGAGGTGGTTGTAATAGGTTATGGTTCACAGAAAAAGTTGAATTTAACTGGAGCAGTCAGCACCGTTGACGTGAACAAATCATTGTCGAGCCGTCCAATTGCTGACGTAGGTCGTGGTTTGCAAGGTTCAGTACCAGGATTGACAGTAATTGTTGGTAATGGTGAAGTTGGATCTGATGCAGTGATGAAAATTAGGGGTCAGATTGGTTCATTGTATGGTTCTTCTAGTCCACTTATTTTGTTGGATAACGTTGAAATACCAAGCATTCAATTGGTTAACCCAAGTAATATAGAATCAATTTCAGTATTAAAAGACGCAGCTTCTACTTCCATTTATGGTTCTAAAGGTGCTTTTGGTGTAATATTGATTACCTCTAAAAAAGGAACAGCTACGGAATCGATGAATGTACAGTATTCTACCAACTATTCTTGGCAAAATGTAGCTAAAGAAATGAAGATGGGAACTATTGATGCGTTAGAGTATTCTGTACTTGCCGCTGAGCGTACTAGTGCTACCAAAGCAGGTGCATTCTGGCAAGTGGATCGTGCTAGTTATGAGAAATCTAAACTATGGTTGCAAAACTATGGCGGTACTGTAAAACCTGACGATCCAATGATTTATGGTAGAGATTGGTATTTTGATGGTTCAAGTAAAATGGGAGTAAGAATGTATGATGCTTACGACTATATGATTAAAGAATGGGCTCCATCGAAAACTCATAATTTATCGGTTAGTGGAAAAAGTGGTAAAACTTCATATAGTATTGGATTAGATTTTTTGAATCAATCTGGTATGATGAAACCAGCCAAAAAAGATGAATTTACTAAATATAATGCCTCTGTTAATCTAAGTACTGAGGTAAATAAATTCTTGACAATTCGTGCTGGATTACTTTTCTCGAATCGTACAAAAGAATATGCTTATGTAACAACAGGTTTTGATCCTTGGCTTTATCTTTACCGTTGGGGTTCACTGCAACCACTTGGAACAGAAGATGGACAACAATTAAGAGGTGCAGTAGGTGAAGCAATGTCGGCTAATACCGCTAAACAACAGTGGAATTATAACAATGTGAATGTTGGTGCAACCTTGAACATTACTAAAAATTGGAATATTGAAGCTGACTTTACCTTCTCTAATCAAGATTTCTCATGGTTAAGACCTGGAACTCGTTTCACTTTGCGTGAAGCATGGGCTGCACCTATCAGAAGGCTTGATGCTGCTGGTAATCAGACTTATGTAAATGAAAAAGGAGAAGCAGCAAATGCTACTGATGCAGGTGCAATGGTAGCCTATCAACTTGCAACCACCACTTATACTGGTATTGGATCAAACCCAGACCACATTTACCGCAGTGCAGAAAATACCAAACAGAGAACTACCAACGTATATTCTACCTATAATATGAGTTTTGGCGGTGCCAAAGAACACGAAATCAAGTTGATGGGTGGTATGAACCTTGTAACTAACGACATGATTTATAGTTGGGCACAAAAAGCAACGCTCATGGTTTATGATAATCCACAGTTTGACTTAGCTACAGGTACACAAACCGCTGGTGGTGATGCTGGATGGTCATCTCAAATCGGTTTCTTCGGACGTATTAACTATACATTTATGGATAAAATCCTCTTGGAAGCTAACTTACGTCGCGATGCTGCCAATAAATTCCCAACCCATTTGATGTGGCGTTGGTTCCCATCATTCTCTGCTGGATGGCGTATTTCTGAGGAAGAGTTTATGAAACCTCTATCTCCATTTTTATCTACCTTAAAAATCAGAGGTTCATGGGGAACTATCGGTGACCAAACTATTCCATCAAGTTTATACAAAGCTCGTTTAGATTCATATAACAGTAATTGGTTGAATGGTGAAACAAAATACAATGCATTTAGAAATCCACCGCTTGTTCAGCCAGATATTATGTGGCAGGATATCAATACCTTGGATTTTGGAGCTGACATGAGACTACTTAATGACAAATTAGGGATTACCTTTGACTGGTTCAAACGTACCAATCAAAATATGTTAGTTGCAGGTGCAGCAGCTCCTGTCACATTAGGAACTGGTGTTCCAGTGGGTAACTTTGGAGAGTTAACTACTACAGGTTGGGAAGTTGCAATTGATTACAACTATAGATTTAAAAACGGATTAGGATTGAATGCTATGGCTTCAGTTTCTGATGCTTCTACAGTTGTAACTAAATATCAACAAGGGGCATTAAAGACAGTTTCCAATTCGTTCTTCGAAGGAAAACGCTATGGTGATATTTACGGTTACACTACCGATAGACTATATCAATTAAGCGATTTCGACTTGGATGGCACTGACGCTTTACAACTTATTACACTTACTGCCGCTGAAACTTCAGTTCCTGGATATGTTGGTAAAAAAGCTTATAAACTTAAAACTATTGATGGTGTAAAACCTGTGTACCAAGTTTATTTACAAAACGCGGCTAATTTTAATTTTGGTCCTGGTGATGTTAAGTTTAAAGACTTAAATGGTGATGGCGAAATCAATAATGGTACAAACGTAGTGGACGATAAAGGTGACCTTAGCGTAATTGGTAACTCAACACCACGATTCCAATATTCACTTCGTTTAGGAGCAGATTTTCAGGGTTTTGATGCATCGGTTTTATTGCAAGGAATTGGTTCAATGCAATTATGGGGAGATGGTTCTTTAGCAATTCCAGGATACCAGTCGTCTGATGGAGGTATGCCACAAGCTATTGCCGGAGACTTCTGGAAAGAAGATCGTACCAGTGCTTTCTATCCAAGAGCATATAATAATGCTGCATCTAACATTGCTAATAATATGCAGATTCAATCGAAATACTTGTTGGATATGTCTTACTTAAGAGTTAAAAATATGACATTCGGTTATACAGTACCTACTAATTTGACAAATAGAGTTTATGTTTCCAAGGCTCGTTTTTATGTTAGTTTGGAAAACTTCTTAACATTTGACAAATTAGGTGGTCTACCTATAGATGCTGAATCAATAGCTGGTCAAAATCCTGGCATGTCAGGCTCATCTGAAGGTAACTATAACCTTGGACGTGTTGGTCAAGGCTCACCAATGTTCAAAAGTATATCCATAGGTACACAAATCAGTTTCTAATCTTTAAATTAAATTTATTATGAAAACAAAAATATTAAGTCTATCCATTTTTGCGCTGCTATTATTTAGCTTTTCAAGTTGTGATGAATTGCTCGATAGGCCTCCTCTTACAACGATAGAGGACGCTAAATTCTGGGTTTCAGAATCGAATCTAAGATTATTTGTCAACGATAATTATACCTACTTTTTCCCTGGTTACAATACAGGTTATGGGTTGGATTATGCTCCACTGAGAGGTTATACTTTTTCGGATGACTTTGCAAATACCAACAAACAATCACTTTTTGAAACAAGTGTTCCTAGTTCGAGAAGTTCAAATTCTCCAACTGCGGCTTGGCTTTCTAATTATCAAGGCCCTACATGGGATTTTTACTATATTCGTAAGTCAAATTTAATTATTGAACGTATGAATAGCGATATGACAACCGTGTTAACTGCTGATCAATTTAAACATTGGACTGGAGTGGCTAAGTTTTTCAAAGCTATGGAATATGCACGATTGGTTGCCACTTTTGGTGATGTGCCTTACTTTGATAAGTATTTTTCAAATTTAGACAAAGACATTATGTTCAAGGATAGAACACCACGTGCTGAGGTGATGGATTCTGTATATAGTAATTTTGTTTATGCCATGAATAATGTGAAAGCAGACGATGGAACTATGAATGTGAATAAATACGTAGTTGCCGGTTTTGTTTCAAGGTGGATGTTATTTGAAGGTACTTGGCAAAAATATCAGATGAATGATAATGCACGTGCCAAAAAATATTTAGATTTAGCTATTCAAGCTGGCGATGTGATTGCAGCAAGTGGTAAATATACAATAAGTTCTGATTTTAGGGCTTTATTTGGATCTGATAACTTGAGCGCAAACAAAGAATGTATCATGTATCGTCAATACAGTCCTACTCAGGCAGTTACACATGCCATTGCATCTTATTCAAATTGTACTGAAGCACAAGTAGTAGCACCTAACTTAGCCCTTGTTAAGTCATTTATTTGTAACGATGGTAAGGTATGGCAAAAATCAACTGTGGCCAAAGCTGATTCGTTTAATATTGCCAACTTAATTAAGACGCGTGATCCTCGTTTCGAAGCCACTTTTTGGAATGAACCACGTAGTCAGTCTGCAACTTTGCTTTATGCTTGTAAATTTATCGATCGTGATGGAGCTCGTATTGGTTCTACTGGTATTAATATCCCAACAAAATATGCTAGTAGTACCAATACCAATGGTTATCCAGTAATGCGTTTCTCAGAAGTGTTGCTAAACTGGATAGAAGCCAAAGCAGAAGTTGCAACTGTAGGTGGAGTGGCTGTAACTCAAGGTGACATTGATAATTCTATCAACAAAATTCGTAATCGCCCATTGGATGCTGATGCCATTGCTAAAGGTGTGAAAAAGACAGCCGCTATGTCGCTTGCTTCACTGCCAGCTGATCCAACAAAAGATGTAGATGTTTCTGATTTAATTTGGGAAGTCCGTCGCGAACGCCGTATGGAATTTGTATTTGAACATTCAAGACTTCTTGATATCAAACGCTGGAAGAAAATCCAATATATGAATGGAGCTACAAATCCTGATATTTTGCTAGGAATTTGGGTTGATGTTAAAAAAGAAATTCCAAGTCTATTGATTAAAGCTAAGGAAGGTAAACTCAAAGTGAAAAAAGGGGATGGAACTATTGTAACTTACACTGGAACTAACGGTGCGGACATGATAGGATTCTATTTGCCAGAAGGAGTTGCCAACAGAGATGCTTTTACAGATCAAGTTTATTTGGCTCCAATCGGTAAAGATCAAATTGACTTGTATACCGGTAATGGTTATAAATTGACCCAAACAAAGTTGTGGTAAAATTTCGCGAGTAGTTAAAAATAATAATTAACTTGTTATTCTAAAGCTGTTTTCAGATTATTATAATTCTAATTTGATAGAGACCGAAGAAGTTCTTTTTCGGTCTCTTGATTTTTTTTTACTTGCAATATTTGCTTATTATTCTAATTTTATTCCTTTAATGAATGCATACTAAAATTTAATAAAAAAAGTAAGTGTGCCGATTCATATTATTTTAAAAATATTCCTACTTTTGTCATAAAGGCAAACGGTTGGAAATTTATTTTCAAAGAAGAGGTTTAATTTTTCGTTTTTTTTGTTTCCCCTTAATGCTTATAATTGAATTGTTATTATGAAGTATTTATTATCATCTATTTTTGTTTTCTTATTTTTGTCGTATAGTTATGGAAACCAACCAAATGCTACTAGTTTGATTCCAGGTATAGTATTCAATCCACTCGATAAAGTTGTTGTAGAGAAAATACTCACAGACCTCAATAAAGATAAAGAAATTGGCACTGGCTTATTGGTTGTGAAAGTGGGTAAACTTTTGCTAGAAACTCCTTATGTTGGCAGTACACTCGAAATTGGAAAAACAGAAAAGCTGGTGATTAATCTCAGGGAATTGGACTGTACTACTTTTGCTGAAAATTGTTTGGCTTTAGCACGAACAATTCAACAAAAGCAATCTACTTTTGAAAATTTTACAAAAGAACTATTGGCCATTCGATATAGAGATGGTCGATTAGATGAATATCCTTCCCGTTTACACTATTTTAGCGACTGGATTTATAATAATTCGCAAAAAGGATATGTGGCTTGTCTCAGTGAGGAAATCGCTAATACGCCTATCAGTAAGAAAATT
>JBBSCW010000153.1:0-7826 GCA_038249855.1 Bacteroidales bacterium | reverse complement strand
GGTGTCGATTTTGAAGTGTATGCATATAAAGGAACTTCGCCAGAACCTGCCATCGTTTACGTAATGCCCGATAGCAACAAGGACAATAAACCAAATGATACATGGTACGAATTGGTTGGAAATCAGCACGAAAACTCAAAACGAAATTATTGGGTAAAATATAGCAAAGCAAGTTCATCAAATACAAATATAAGTTGGTTAGACAGTGATGAAAAAACGGGTGAACTGATTGCGGGTTTTAATAGCACATTTTCGGCAGATTGGTGGTGGCCAGCAACGACGAACGAAAGCATTACTTTCAATGGAACTCGCTTACCTGATGCTTATACCAATAAAGGAACAAATACTGAACAACATTGGGTTGTAATCGAAAAATTATTTACTTGGGGTTATGCCGAAAATAATACAGGAACAGACTATATCAATTCAACGGGTGCAAATCAATTGGATATTTCAAATGCGGTAGATTCATCTGGTAAATCTGTAAATTTGCCTTCTATCCGATTTATTAAAGTTCAAACAGCTGTTTTTCAGCAAGCTGGGTGGACCAATGAAGTTTCAGCCGAAGTGAGAGGAGCTAAGGATTTAAGAAAATAGCAAAGAAGAATTTACAATTTAAACATTTACAATTTACTATTTTGAGAGTTGATGGCAGCTTAATCCTCCTACTTAATTCTGAAATATTATAAAGTAAATTATTTATCCTGTAAATCCAATCTAAAAAATAGTTTGTTTCTTTGGAGTATAAGACTTACTCAAATCAATTTATCATTAAAAAAAACTTTTTCAAATGGATTACTCAAAGATACCCTCACCAAGTTATGTGCTGGACGAAGCGGCATTTCGCAGAAATTTAAGCCTGATTCGTTCCGTAAAAGAACGAGCTGGAGTCGAAATTATATTGGCATTCAAGGCTTTTGCACTTTGGAGCGTATTTCCCATTGTTCGTGAGTATATCCCTTATTCTACCGCTAGTTCGCTTGCCGAGGCTCGCTTAGCTTTCGAGGAAATGGGCAGTCCGGCTCATACTTACAGCACTGCGTATACCGACCGTGAATTTCCGGAAATTGTAAAATGCAGCAGCCATATTACCTTTAATTCATTGTTGCAATTCGAGAGACTTTATCCACAAACTCAGTTTTACAATGTATCTTGCGGGCTACGTATTAATCCCGAATTTTCCGATGTTGAAACTGATTTATACAATCCTTGTGCTCCAGGTTCACGGTTGGGAATAGATGCCAAAACGCTTGGCGAAGTTCTACCCGAAGGCGTGGAAGGAATTCATTTTCACACACTTTGCGAGTCTAATTCTTATGATTTAGAAAAAACTTTACTCGTTGTCGAAGAAAAGTTTGGTAAGTTTTTTTCGCAAATTAAGTGGCTGAATATGGGTGGGGGACATTTAATGACCAAAGCCGATTATGATGTGGAGCATTTAATTACTTTGTTGAAAAACTTCAACGCAAAATATCCTCATCTACAAATTATTCTCGAGCCAGGAAGTGCTTTTGCTTGGAGAACAGGGGTTTTGGTGTCGTCGGTGATTGATATTGTTGAGAATAAAGGTATCAAAACGGCTATGTTGGATGTTTCGTTTTCGTGCCATATGCCCGACTGTTTAGAAATGCCTTACAAACCAGCAATTCTTGGAGCTACGGATGCCGTTGCAGGAAAGCCAACTTATCGCATGGGTGGAAACAGTTGTTTGTCAGGTGACTTTATGGGTTCGTGGTCGTTCGACAATGAATTGAAAATTGGCGATCGCATCGTATTCGACGATATGATGCACTACACAACCGTAAAAACTACCATGTTCAATGGCGTAACTCATCCCAGTATTGGAATAAACACGCTGGATAATGAGTTCGTGTTATTGCGAAAATTTGGATACGAGGATTATAAGGGTAGAATGTCCTAAGTTCAGGCGACAAATTAGTTCTTATTGTTAAATCTTATGTTTCGGACCGTATATAACTATCGGTCTATATTCTGTACGACCGCTCAATGCGGTCTGACAGATAAATAAAGTCTATTTTGACCAAACAAATTTGAAATGATAACTTGGAAAACAATCATAATCAAAATGATTGCATATCTACCAACCTCTTGTAATAACCATTGAGGTTAATAAGTTCTTCGTGCTTTCCTCTTTCTACGATTTGACCTTCGTGAAGTACGCAAATTTCATCGGCACGTATTATGGTCGACAAGCGGTGGGCCACAACCAAAGTAGTTCGGTTTTTCATTAAGTTTTCGAGGGCTTCTTGTACCAACTTTTCCGATTCGGTATCCAAAGCCGAGGTTGCTTCATCTAAAATCAAGATTGGTGGATTTTTTAGAATTGCACGGGCAATGCTAATTCTTTGACGCTGACCGCCAGACAATTTGCCTCCTCTGTCACCAATATTAGTTTCGTAGCCATTCTCAGTTGCTATGATGAATTCATGAGCATTGGCGATGGTTGCGGCTTCTATCACTTGCTCCATGCTGGCCTGTTCCACACCAAAAGTTATGTTGTTATAAAAACTATCATTAAATAAAATAGCTTCCTGATTCACATTGCCGAGTTGTGTCCTGATGTCTTTTGAATAAATATCCTTAACATCAATGCCATCAATTAAAATCTGACCTTCTTCGGGATCATAGTACCTAGGTACTAAGTCGACCATCGTTGACTTTCCTGAACCCGACTGACCAACCAAGGCGACTGTTTTACCTTTGGGAATAATCAGTTCGATATTTCGCAATACCCAATCGGATTGATAGCGAAAACTCACATTTCGAAACTCTATTCCTTGCTCAAATTTTGTAAACAGAACAGGTTTTGAGGGTTCAGGAATCGCATTATCACTTTGTAGGATTTTATCAACTCTCTCCAAAGATGCTAAGCCTTTTTGAATGCTGTAAGATGCTTTTGATAAGTCTTTTGCAGGCGCAATAATGCTATAAAAAATCAGAATATAATAAATAAATTCGGCAGCTCCAATAGAACTATTATTTCCTACTATCAGTACTCCGCCAAACCAAAGTAAAAGTGCAATTACAATGGTTCCAATCAATTCACCAACAGGATGAGCCAAGTTGTAACGTCGATGCAATCTATTGAAGGTCTTGCGAATCTTATCGTTCAAAATGCCAAAGCGATTTTCCACCTTATGCTCAGCGGTAAATGCCTTTATCACCCTTAATCCCCCCAATGTTTCCTCAATTTGAGAGAGCATTTCGCCCGTTTGTTCTTGCCCAATTGTCGACGTAGTTTTCAGGTTTCGTCCAATTCTGCCAATAAGCCAGCCACTGAAAGGCAATAGAACCAATACAAAAGTGGTAAGTTCCCAACTCATGGCAAATAAAACTCCCAAGTAAATCAATATGATAATAGGGTTTTTGAAAACCAATTCCAACGAACTGATAATTGATGCCTCCACCTCAGTTACATCACCCATCATGCGCGACATAATATCACCTTTTCGTTCTTCGGAGAAAAATCCGATTGGTAAACTTACAATTTTTTTGTAAAGTTGATTGCGTAAATCACGAACCACACCCGTACGAATCGGGATCACAAAATAAGAACCAAAATATGCAGTTCCCACCTTGAAAGCGGTCATTATAACTAGAAACGTGCCTAAATAAAGTAGTGCTGACGAAGGGCCTATTGTGTCAATTGATTGCTCCACCCAGAAATATAAATTATTTTTAATGGCAGAACTAATTGTTCCTAAACCATCGCTCCACGCCCAACTCTGATAATTTGCAGTAGCATTTTCTAACCCAAAAAGGATTTGCAACACCGGAATAACAGCTGCAAATGAGAATAAACTAAAAATAGTCGACAATAAGTTTAATGATAAACTTAGTCCTACATATTTTTTGTAGGGTGGAATAAATCGTTTGAGTAAGGTGATGAATTTGAACATTTAGAAGAATTTACAATTTGAACATTTACGATTTACAATTTATTTCTTGACTAGTTCTAAAACCAGCTAAATAATTATAAGACCATTATGGTACAGAAATTAATATTTTCGAGAAATTATACGATGTTATCATTAAATCCCTGTATAGTTTCTCGGAGTAATTCTTCTCAATTCTTCCTTAACACTTTCGTTTACGTCAAGTTCATCTATAAATTCACGAATTGACATCTCTGTAATTCCTTCGTTGGTTCGGGTTAATTTTTTGAGTGCTTCGTAAGGCGATGGATAAGATTCGCGTCTCAGAATCGTTTGAATTCCCTCAGCCACCACAGCCCAAGTATTGTCTAAATCCCTGTAAATGGCTGTTTCATTGAGCAATAACTTAGTCAGTCCTTTTGTAATACTTTGTGTTGCAATTAAAGTATGGGAGAATGGAACACCCACATTTCGTAAAACAGTGCTGTCGGTTAAGTCGCGTTGTAGCCTCGAAATAGGAAGTTTATTGGCCAAAAACTCAAAAACAGCATTTGCCATTCCTAAATTTCCTTCAGCATTTTCAAAGTCGATAGGGTTTACCTTATGCGGCATGGCCGAAGAACCAACTTCGCCTGCTTTGATTTTTTGTTTGAAATACTCCATCGAAACATAAGTCCAAATATCACGACAAAGATCAATTAGGATATTATTAATACGTTTCAGTGCGTCGAATTGTGCAGCCAAATTATCATAATTTGAAATCTGAGTAGTCCATTGTTCGCGTTCCAATCCCAACTTTTCAGTCAAAAATTCATTCCCGAATTGTTTCCAATCTATGGTTGGGTAGGAAACCTTGTGTGCATTATAATTGCCTGTAGCACCACCAAATTTACCCGAATGAGGTATCTGTTTCAATTGTTTTAGTTGAACTTGTAATCTATTGACAAAAACCATAAATTCCTTACCCAAACGAGTCGGAGATGCCGGCTGTCCATGTGTTTTTGCCAACATAGATACATCAGCCCAATCGTTTGAAAGTTTGGTTATCAAGCGCAACAACTCGTCGATTTCAGGAAGATAAACTTCATCGATAGCCTTCTTGATACTGATAGGAATAGAGGTGTTGTTAATGTCTTGCGAGGTCAAGCCAAAGTGAATAAATTCCAGAAAATCATCAAGTCGCAGGGCGTTGAATTTTTCTTTCAAGAAGTATTCAACTGCTTTCACATCGTGATTTGTTTCTTTTTCGATGTCTTTTATTCTCTGAGCGTCGGCTTCGTTAAAGTTAGTATAAATCAATCGCAATTCAGGAAAAATACTTGCAGGAACCTGTTTAAGCTGAGGCAATGGAACTGCGCACAAAGCAATAAAATACTCCACTTCCACAAGAACTCGATAGCGGATTAACGCAAATTCAGAGAAATAGTGGGTGTATGTTTCGGTTTTACTGCGGTAGCGACCATCAATAGGTGAAATTGCATTTAAGTGTGAAAGGTTCATAAGCGATTGTTATGTATGAGTATGTGTTATAAAATTTGATGCCTTGTTTATGTAATTTATTTCATTTTCAATTGTTTAACTCCAACCTTATGAGTAAAATCTATGAAAAATTGCAAGTTGCAAAGTTAATCAATTCAGTTGGATTTGAAAAGAATAATTTCACTCCTTGCATTGATGAAAGTTTTTCTATACTTTTGTTGTTAAAACACATTAAAGGTATCTTCATCGGACTAAAACTAATGATGACGCCTATCATAAATCATTTACAATAACATGAGGTACATTAGAATACACAAAGAAGGCAGAATCATTTTAGGTTCGTTAATGTTAATTTTATTATTATTGAATCTTTTTATATATGTTCAGTTTCCATCTGTTGTGCTCATAATCAACATAGTTGTATCAGCCGTTTTACTATTTTTCTTCGCCTATTTTTTCCGTAATCCACGCCGTCATGTTATTATTGATGATCAAAGTTTAGTGGTTGCTCCGGCCGATGGAACGATAGTAGTAGTGGAACCAACTGAGGAAAATGAATATTTTGGCGACGAACGTATACAAGTTTCAATATTCATGTCGGTATTTAATGTACATGCCAATTGGGTTCCCGTAAAAGGTAAAGTTATTAAATCTATTCACCACGATGGACGACATATGGCTGCGTTTTTACCCAAATCGAGTACTGAGAATGAGCGTTCGACAGTGGTAATTGAAACAGAATTAGGAACACAACTACTTATCAGACAGATAGCTGGAGCTTTGGCACGTAGAATTGTAACTTATGCACACGCTGGCAAGGAATGTCATATCAATGAGCATTTAGGTTTTATAAAATTTGGTTCACGGGTTGATATGTATTTCCCCAAAGGCACTGAAATATTTGTTAAAGTAGGCGAATCGACTATTGGAAACGAAACAATAATTGCCCGACTGAATGAATAATGATTTGACCATAGTGCAAGCTCAACAATTGGTAGACGACTGGATAAAAACCCATGGCGTAAGGTATTTTGGCGAGTTAACTAATATGGTAATTCTGACAGAGGAAGTTGGTGAGTTAGCAAGAATAATTTCGAGAGTTTACGGCGAACAATCTTACAAAGAGTCAGACAAAGCCCATAATTTAGCCGACGAAATGGCCGATGTACTTTGGGTTTTAATGTGTTTGGCCAACCAAACTGGGGTTGATCTTACCGAAGCTTTCAATGCCAATATGATTAAAAAAACGGAGAGAGATAGTGAAAGACATCACGCAAACGAAAAATTGAAACAGCAGTAAATTGACAAAATCAATCTATACAATTAACAGAAAAACAAAGGAATATGAGCAAATTTGATGATTTATTCAAACTTTATAATTGCGATATAAACGAAGAAGAAGTAAAACGGGAAATTAATATTATTCTCAGTCAGCATTACGAATCGAACAACAATGTAGAGGTTTATAAGCAGTGCCTGAGCCAAATTGATTTGACTTCGCTGAATAGTACCGACACACATGCCGAGATAATATCGATGGTTGAGAAAGTTAATAATTTCAAAAGCGCTTTTCCACATTTACCCAATGTTGGAGCCATTTGTGTCTATCCCGCTTTGGTGCCAGTTGTGAAAGAAAACCTGAAAGAAGATATTGGAATTGCCGCTGTTGCAGCAGGATTTCCAGCATCACAAACTTTTATTGAAGTGAAAATAGCCGAAACGGCTATGTCAGTTCTCGAGGGGGCAACTGAAATTGATGTGGTGATTTCTATCGGAAAATTCCTTGAAGAGAATTACGAGGAAGTTTACGAAGAACTAAGTGAAATTAAGAGTTCTTGCCGTAATGCACATTTGAAAGTGATTATCGAAAGTGGAGCGTTACAAAATGCCTCAAATATCAAAAAAGCATCCATTTTAGCCATGGCAGCTGGTGCTGATTTTATCAAAACATCAACAGGTAAAATGCCAATTGCAGCCACACTCGAAGCAACTTACATCATGTGTCAGGCCATAAAAGAGTGGCATGCAAAAACAGGTGTAAAGGTGGCTTATAAGCCTGCCGGTGGTATAGTTACAACTCAAGATGCAGTGAATCATTATACTATCGTGAAACAAATTTTGGGTAAGGATTGGCTCAATAACAAGATGTTCCGCTTTGGAGCAAGCCGATTGGCCAACAATTTGCTCTCGTCCATAGAAAACAAAGATATAAAGTATTTTTAAATTGATGTTTTAGAATTGCCATAACTCAGTTCTAAATTTCAATAATCAAAACCCGATTTTAGCAATTATTTTGCCGAAATCGGGTTTATTTTTTGAATATTTTTATACTTTCAGACATCCAATACCTATAATTGATAATGAGTAATTTATCAAGGTTTATTCGTAAAATAGATGTACGTTCTTTATCAATTTATGGAATATGTCGATGCATTATTGCGATATGTATCT
>JBBSCW010000152.1:0-7885 GCA_038249855.1 Bacteroidales bacterium | reverse complement strand
TATCAATACTGTTACTCCAATTTCTGCTAAGGAATGTGTTTTGACAACAACCGAAGGGGTGGTTTGTAGGTTAAAGTATTGAAAAACAAGAATATACTATTTAAATATTTACCATTTACGATTTAAGAAGTTGAGAATTATCATTAAGGCAAACGATTAATAATACTATATTACAATATTCTCATTTCTTAGAAACGAATATTATAGTGCTTGAATATACCTATTTTTGTAAAAAAATAAAAGTTGAATTTATGGCAAAAAT
This sequence comes from Bacteroidales bacterium, assembly GCA_038249855.1. GTDB lineage: Bacteria > Bacteroidota > Bacteroidia > Bacteroidales > Paludibacteraceae > Paludibacter. The sequence goes on along the minus strand of JBBSCW010000152.1, from coordinate 7,623 downwards.
AAATGTGCAACAGACAGATGTAACTATTCTGAAAATAAATGAGGACGATTATATTTCGTTGACTGATATAGCAAAGTTCAAGAGCAAAGAACCAGCAGATGTTATTGCCAATTGGATGCGAAACCGTAATACCATTGAGTACCTGGGAATCTGGGAAACTTTGTACAATCCTATTTTTAAACCCCTCGAATTCGAGGGGTTTAAAAAAGAGGCTGGTCTGAATGCATTTACTATGTCGCCTCAGAAATGGATAGAGGCAACTGATGCGAAAGGGATTATTTCCAAATCGGGTAGATATGGAGGCACTTTTGCGCACAAAGACATCGCCTTCAAATTTGCTGCTTGGATTTCTATTGAATTTGAACTTTATTTTATCAAAGAATTCCAGCGACTAAAAGAAGAAGAACAAAAACAGCTTGGCTGGTCTGCCAAACGCGAATTGGCCAAAATCAACTACCGCATACATACTGATGCCATCCAACAAAACCTTATTCCAACTGAACTCACAGCTTTACAAACTTCAATTATTTATGCCAATGAAGCAGCTGTTTTAAATGTTGCTTTGTTTGGAATTACAGCAAAACAATGGCGTGAAAAGAATTCCGATTTAAAGGGTAATATGCGCGATTATGCTTCTATTAATGAGTTAATCTGCTTGTCGAATATGGAAAATCTGAATGCGGTTTTTATCAACGAAAATATGCCACAAAACCAGCGTTTGATCAAATTAAATCAAATTGCCATACAGCAGATGAGCATTTTACAAGAAGTAGAAAATAGAAAACTTATGAAATAAAATGGGAAAATATAAGTTTGCGGCTAAATCCATTTTTCTAATTTCTTAAATGTCCTTTATCTTGGTTTTTTTGGACTTATTTAAATTAATTCATACATGAAACTTAAAAATATTGCTGAAATCATTGCGGCAAAAGGTTTGTACAACGATATAGAAATCAATTGGTTATTAACGGATAGCCGCTCACTTACCTTTCCAGAAGAAACGCTGTTTTTTGCACTTTGCACCCAAAGAAATGATGGACACGATTACATTCCAGAACTTTATCGGCAAAATGTTCGGTATTTTGTGGTGAGTGAAATGCCTGCTGCTTTTTTGGACTTGAAAGATGCTGTTTTTTTGAAGGTTGATGATACTTTGCTTGCATTGCAACAAGTAGCTGCGGCTCAAAGAAAGTCGGTTAATATCCCAATTATTGGCATAACAGGCAGCAACGGCAAAACCATAGTTAAAGAATGGCTCTACCAATTACTTCATGCTGATTTTTCTATTGTTCGTTCTCCACGAAGTTATAATTCACAAATTGGTGTTCCGCTTTCGGTTTGGGCGTTGAATTCAAATACTGAGCTTGGAATTTTTGAAGCGGGTATTTCCGAAATGGGTGAAATGGAAAAGTTGGAAGCCATCATCGAACCGACTATTGGTATATTTACTTACTTAGGTGAGGCTCATCAGATTAATTTTCAGAGTATTAAACAAAAATGTGAAGATAAACTCCAATTATTTAAAAATACCGAAGTTTTAATTTATAATTCTGACGATAGAGTTTTACAAATTTCAGTTGCACAATCAGGTATTAAAGCACAATTATTGTCTTGGGGGACGACTGACGATGCTGTAATCAGAATAATTGAAAAGAAAATTGATCAACACATTACTCATATTTCATTGATTTACAATAGCGAAACCATTCAAATTGAATTGCCTTTTGTAGATGAAGCTTCTGTACAGAATGCTTTACATTGTGTGGTTACAATGCTGTATTTAGGAATAAGTAGTGCTGAAATCAATGAAAGGATTTCCATACTCGAAGCTGTTGCTATGCGATTGGAATTGAAAAAAGGAGTTCGTAATTGTCTGATAATTAATGATAGTTATAATTCTGATTTGAATTCGTTAAGTATAGCACTCGATTTTCTAAACCAACAAGCTGCTGCCAATAGCCTTTCAAAAACCTTGGTGCTTTCCGATATTTTACAATCTGGAATGACCACCGAAGAATTGTATTCCAAAGTTTCCGACCTAATCAAAAATAAAAATATTCATAAGATAATAGGTATTGGAAATGATATTTCAGAACAAGCTGATAAATTCGCATTTATTGATAATGAGTTTTTTAATTCTACCGAAAGTTTCCTGAAATCGGGTTCAATCTTCAATTTTAATAATGAAATTGTACTACTTAAAGGTTCACGAAAGTTCCATTTTGAGTCCATTTCGTCGAAAATTGAGTTGATAGTTCACGAAACTGTTTTAGAGGTGAATTTGAATGCTTTGGTGGATAATTTGAATTATTTCCGTGCCAAATTAAAGCCTACAACCAAGGTGATGTGTATGGTGAAAGCTTTTGCTTATGGGAGCGGTTCGACAGAAGTTGCTCGTACTTTGCAACATCATCGTTGCGATTATTTGGCTGTGGCAGTTGCCGACGAAGGTGCTGAATTGCGTGATGAAGGAATCCGAATTCCAATTGTGGTAATGAATCCTGAAATGGGGAGTTTAGGAGTGATTTTCGATCATAATTTAGAACCAGAAGTGTATGGTTTCCGATTACTAGATGCCTTAATTTCAACAGCTGAAAAGTTAGGATTGACAGACTATCCAGTTCATATAAAGATAGATAGTGGTATGCACCGACTCGGATTTGAGCGCAAGGACATTCCACAATTAATCCAAAGATTGCAAGGACAGAAACAATTGAAAATTCGTTCTGTTTTTTCACATTTGGCGGGGGCTGATGATGTTGAATTGGATGAATTCAGTCAAAAGCAAATCAATGAATTCATTGCATGTGCCGACTTGTTGTCAGCTGCATTTCCGCACTACATTATGCGACATATTCTGAATTCCGCTGGTGCTGAACGCTTAACTGATTATCAGTTTGATATGGTTCGTTTAGGAATTGGTTTGTACGGAATTAGCTCTATACCAACGGTTAAGCTTAGTCCAGTTTGCTCGCTCAAAACCGTAGTTCTGCAAATAAAAGAGATTTCAGCCGGTGAAACTGTGGGTTATGGTAGAAAAGGAAAAGTTGAAAAAAACAAACGAATTGCCATTCTTCCAGTTGGTTACGCTGATGGTTTCGACCGCAAATTAAGCAATGGAGTGGGGCAGGTGTTGGTAAACGGGAAAAGAGCCAAAGTGATTGGTAATGTTTCGATGGATTTAATTACCATCGATGTAACCGATATTGAAGTAGCTGAGGGCGATATAGTTGAAATATTTGGTGATAAATTAAGTTTACAGGAAGTAGCAGGTTGGCTAAAAACCATACCTTACGAGATTTTGACGAGTATTTCGAGGCGAGTAAAAAGAATATATTTTCAGGAATAGTTATGATTCTGTGTGCAATTCAAACCCTCGAAAATGCTCAAAATTTATTATTGAGTGCTTGGGAACTTTCCCGAAAGTTTAACAAGAAGTTCGCCGTAATTCTTCATGCAATGGACTACTCTAATACGGTTTGCTCGCAGGAACAGATGATTTCATTTCTACAAACTCTTCATATTACCGCTGATTACATTGATTTTCAAGGAAAAATTATCAATAACTTTCTGCACGTGTGTGAGGAAAATGAAGTTTCTTTTCTTGTCATCGAATTGACGAAGGAAAGTTCAGGTGAAATTAAATTCTTACTTAACACTACTCGTCAATTGAGAATTCCATATTTGTTTTATAAAAAATCATTTAACCTGCTAAATTTCAACAAGATATTACTCCCCGTAAGTTTTTTGGTCGAAGAACTAGAAAAAGCACAGTTTGCATCTGCATTTGGTAGGTTTTTCGGTTCTGAAATTTCACTTTTATTAGCTAAGGATTACGGTAGCAAGGCATTGGTAAATAGCCAGAAAATAGTCTCTGTTTTAGATAAATTCAATCTCAAAGCAAGTATTCTTAAAGCTAAAAAGGATAGTTTTAAAATTAATCAAGAAGCGATTCTAGTTGCAGAAAAGGAGCATTATAATCTGTTGATTGTCTCGGCATCGCGCGAATATGGATTGGATGATTTGATTTTCGGCTCGATGGAACAAAGACTAATTAAAAAATCTACAATTCCGATTCTACTCATAAATCCCCGAGCTGATTTATACGTTCTGTGCGATTAGCTTTTATGGCAGTTTTTATAACTTAGTTTGATCTCAAAATGGCATATTGTCAGTTAAACTGACACTTCAAAAGTTAAATATCCATTTGGCAAAATTATTGATAAAGCATTTGCCATTATTGATAATAAAAATTAACAAAATAATATTTTCAAAACATGAAGAAGCAAAAACATACTGAGGAAACAGAAAAAGTGGACGAAGTAATTCAAAATACAGAAGGTAAAGAAACAACAAATGAGGCTCATACTAATGGACAGGAAACTAATTCAGTGGAAGATGAGTTGGAAATTGCCAATCAGAAATGTGCTGAATTGAGTGATAAAAACTTGCGATTGATGGCTGAGTTTGACAATTATCGCAAACGCACCTTGAAAGAACGCTCAGAACTTATTAAGACAGCTGGTGAGAAAGTATTTGTGGATATGATTGTCCTCGTAGACGATTTTGAACGTGCTTTAGCTGCCATGGAAACAGCCACAGATGTAGTTGCAGTGAAAGAAGGTGTCGATTTGATTTATAGCAAGTTTATATCTTTTATGTTGCAAAACGGTGTGAAAGCCATCCCAACCGAAAATGAAGTATTTGATACCGATTTACACGAAGCAATTACTACATTTCCAGTAGAAGATAAGACTCTGAAAGGGAAAATAATAGACTGTGCAACAAAAGGTTATACAATGAACGAAAAGGTAATTCGTTTTTCTAAAGTAATTGTTGGTGAATAACTTCTCAACAATTACAATTTAGTCCCAAACGAAATTTTCACATAAAACAAGCACGTGATTGCTTCAAATAATTTATAATTTTATATGTCCAAAAGAGATTTTTACGAGATATTAGGTGTAACAAAAACTGCATCGGCCGAAGAAATTAAAAAAGCTTACCGAAAGAAGGCAATTGAATTCCACCCTGATAAAAATCCAGATAATAAACAAGCTGAGGAAAGATTTAAGGAAGCAGCTGAGGCTTACGAAATACTTAGCGATGTCCAAAAACGTCAGCGTTACGATCAATATGGTCATGCTGGTGTAGGTGGTGCATCTGGTGGTGGCTACGGTGGCGGCGGAATGAGCATGGATGATATATTTTCACATTTCGGAGATGTTTTTGGTGGTCATTTTGGTGGTTTCAGTGGGTTTGGCGGATTTGGCGGAAATCAACGTGGCGGTGGACAAAGAGTAAGAAAAGGTTCTGATTTAAGAGTAAAAGTAAAACTAAACTTAGCAGAAATTGCTACAGGTGTTGAGAAAAAGATTAAAGTCAAAAAACAAGTAGTTTGCTCACATTGTACTGGCTCTGGTTCAGCACAAGGTTCAGAAACAGTTACTTGTAATACATGTCAAGGGTCGGGTCGGGTAACTCGTTTACAACAAACCATTCTTGGTCAGATACAAACTGCTTCCGAATGTCCTACTTGCGGTGGTGATGGCAAGATAATTAAAGATAAATGTACGCATTGTGCTGGTGAAGGTATCGTCCGTGAAGATGAAATTATAAACATTAACATTCCTGCTGGCGTAATGGAAGGAATGCAACTCTCGATGAGTGGAAAAGGTAATGCTGCCCGCCGTGGTGGTGTGAATGGTGATTTGTTGGTACTTATTGAAGAAGAAGCTCATCCCGAACTTATAAGAGATGAAAATGACCTGATTTACAACTTATTACTCACTGTTCCAACTGCTATAGTTGGTGGTTCGATTGAAGTCCCCACTGTGGATGGAAAAGTGAAAGTAACGATTGCTCCTGGAACACAACCTGGCAAGGTTTTGCGACTTCGCGGAAAAGGACTGCCTAGCGTAAACAGATATGGTACAGGTGATTTGTTAGTCAATATCGGAGTTTATATTCCGGAACATCTTAACAAAGAAGAAAAATCCATAGTTGAAAAACTATCTAAATCAGAAAATGTAAAACCAAATTCAGCTGCATCGCGTGATTTTTTCTCTCGTGTCAGAAATATGTTTGAGTAAAATATCTAACAAATTTACAAACAAAAAGTGCTAAATATTAACTATTTAGCACTTTTTGTTTGTAAATTAATGAAAGGCATCAAATCGGTTATTTGACGTTGAATGCCACTCTCAATTCGTCAATTTCTTTATCTCCCATTGGATGCAATTCTCCAATAGAAGATGCCATAACCAATGAATTTGCAGAAAACTCAGCCACTTCTAAGTAATCGAAAGTATTAATTAACTGGTTTCCGGTTACAATAACACAATCATTTTCAACAATTACCACCCGATTGTCTGCAAACATTTTTGCAATTACTTCTGTGTCGTTATATAGACTCTCAAAAGGAATCGAAGGCACATCTTGCAAGAAAATCCAACTTTCAGGAATGGTACGCACATCAAATTTCTGATGACTCACTGCATGCGCCATTATATTGGTTGGCTGCGTAGTGATGATTGAATTTATGTGTGGGTATAATTGATAAATACGATGATGCAAAGCTACAGAACGACTTGGATCTTTGCCTGCTTCGGCCATACCATTTTTAATTTGTACAATATTTTTTGGCAAAATATCCCAACGGGCAACGTCGCGTGGAGTAATCAGAAAATCATTATTTTTCCAACGTACTGATACAGTTCCATAAGTTGAAATCATCAATCCTTGATCGCAAGCACGACGAATGATATTTACCATTTCAGTACGTATCTCACGCTCTTCGGATGTATATTCAGCATCCATGAATGAGTTGATATTCTTCGGGAAATGATTCAAATACTTTGATATTTGTTCGTCGGTCAAGGTATTTATCTTACCTATTCGACCAGCATTAACAATAGTACGACAACAAAATTCCAAGGTTTCAAAGCGCTGATAAGCATCCATCATATCTGTTCCACCTAAAACTACACCATGATTTTCCATAATCACAGCTTTATACTTCTTTTTTTTGAATTCATTGGCAATTTTTTCACCTAACTCTACACTTCCAGGGCAACCATATGGAGCAAAACCAATTTCGCCACAAATATTTCTAGCTTGCGGAACTATGCTGGTATTAGGTACCTGACGAGCAATGCTAAATGCTACCAATCCAGGTGGATGTGCATGAATAATAGCTTTCAACTCAGGTCGCATCTCATAAATGGCCTTGTGAAAAGGAAATTCAGACGATGGTTTGTGCTGACCAATAATTGTTCCATCTTTTTTTATGCAAACAATGTCCTTCACGGTTAACGATCCTTTATCCACTGCAGAAGGTGTTATCCAAATGTCACCATTTTCATCCTTAATGGAAATGTTCCCACCAGAAGTAGTAGTCATGCCACCCCGGTAAATTCGTCCGATAATCACATTGATCTGCTCTTTCGGATGCATTAATTTTATATCTAACTGTTTCATTTTAAAAGAGATTTACCCCTAACCCCTAAAGGGGAATTAAATTACTTTCGTATCTGAAAATAATTCATGAGATTGTTTTTAATTGATAATAATAATTTTACTTCTAAATCAAAAAAAGAGTACTTGCATAGTTCCCCTTTAGGG
>JBBSCW010000151.1:0-7909 GCA_038249855.1 Bacteroidales bacterium | reverse complement strand
CTTCTTCGTTTGAACTGTCAGCCCATTCTTTCGAGAAATGTAATGCCCTATCTTTTATTTCGTTCCAGCTTAATGCCATAGTTTACATTGATTTTTTAAAATTCTGCCTACCGCAACATATATTATCCCTTCCATAAAACTATATAAAACTCTCTAATATATAGTTAGTTAAGTAAATTCTACATGGTTGTTTTTCTGTTGTTGTTTATATTGCAAATGTAACCATATTTTTTTTATAAATTCACTCAAAAGTTTGGCAATTTTTTTAGCAACTTGAAATTTAATTGCAAAAAGATAAACAGTAAATGCTAAAATTATAAAGTAAACAAGAATTCCAAACCTTTTAAATCTCAAATTCCAAAAGTAGTACTCGACATCTAGCCAACAAGCGTATTTTTATATTTTATTTATTTACCAATTTAAAAATTTCGATACCACACCAAATGGGAGATTTTTAGAAGTTATTGTGCCTGATGTTTTAGTAAATTACACACTTGATGAGTATTTGTATCAGACAGTGGATAAAGATGTAGCAATAGCTGTTGAGTTGTTGACTAAAAAAAACGTTCCCAATAAGAACAACTTAAAAATTCTAACAACTAAACAAATAGACAAGTAGAATTCAAGAAGAAGTATAAAATACGAACAACAGGACATAATTAGCCCCAATCTGTACTAAAAAACCACGTAAGGAGGATAAGGTTAAATTTACGCTTAATTCAGGTGAAATGTTGGAGGAATAATTCAATAAGCTTACAAGAGTATTTGAAAGTTAAATACGTTAAATAATATCCGAAATTTCCATTTTTTATAAAAAACAACTATTTTTACAATTCAATTTTTCTTTTCCTTTTCGGTAGAGTAATATCGCTGTAATCAAAAAGAGTTATTAATTCCAATTTACTTCTACTTTACTAAAATAAAAAAGTCAATTCTATATTGACCCGAAAATCCCCAAATGGGGGCTTGAAAGTAGACTAAAATGTTGATTTTATGTAATTTAAATATATATAAACTGCGCCACTGCCGACCACATGCAGGTTAAATCCCCAATTTTAGTGGTTTGGGGGTCGAAAATTTTAAAATGCTAAAATAGGATTAAGATATTGTTTTTCTATAATATAAAGTATTCAGTGATTTTTGTTGGGATTCAAATTCAAATTATCTTTAATATTCACTCTTAAAATCTAACATTATGAAACCTACATTTTTCGTCACTTTATTATTAGCAATTTTTCTTACTGCATGTGAGAAAGATGAAAACGGCAGTGGAAGTCTTAAAGGCAATCAATCAGCCTTAGGAAAGGCTGGAACTACAGCCACAGGTGGAAACATTACTTTAGCTGGAATTACAGCCATCACAGGCTCAGTGGTTTCGTTCAAAGATGGTATTTCGGATATTCGTATTTCAGCCAACATCAGTAATACCACTTACAAAAACCTATTAACCAATCATCCTTTGATTGAATCAAGTGGAAACCAAATTACACTCACTGGATTGAAAGTGAAAACTACAGACGAAGGCATTGAGATGCTAAATAGTAACAATCCGGGGATTCTGGTAAAATATGATGCAAAAGTAGGTGATAAATACCCGATTGAGGGCTCTAATAAATTCCGTGAAGTAACTGCCCGTTCTACCAATGACGACTATTCGTGGGACAATATGAAAATCAAGGTAATAGAAGTTACTTTAAAGCTTAATGGTCCTAACGTAGAAAGGTTTATCACCTATTCAAACCATAAATTTGGTATTGTAGGCATTAAAGTGATTCTCAAAGATGGCAAAGAAATTTTATGTCCAATTTTTGCAAGCAGTCAAAATTAAGACTTAAGTATGGCTTTTTTTACATATCGCTGGAAGTATGTAGGTTGGTGTTGTTATATTTTACTAATCATACTGCTTGTTTATTACTTTAGTGTAGGTATCTGCCTAAAAATACCTGTACCAGTATTTTTTTCATCATACGAAGGCGTGGGTTGGTTTAGCATTCAGAAAACCAATATTGCCGATGAACTATTACTCCTATTGTATATAGCCGCATTGATTTTCATCCTTTTCTCCAAAGAAAAGGAAGAAAACTCCTTGTCATTACTCATTAGGTCAAAATCTTTGGCTCTTTCAATTTTTACATTGTTGATGATGAGTGCATTCAATGTACTTTTTATCTATGGTGGCATTTTTTTGAAAGTAGCAGGCGGCATAATGCTCTTATTTCCAATCATACACAGAACAACAAAAATAATTTTAACTAGACGTATACTCTAAACCCGAATTATCCGAATAGCAAATATGAGTCCACTGTAATAAATCAGTTTTGTACGAAAATTTGCTAATTGTTCAAAAAATGACTGTTGATATTCAGCATATTACAAAAACAAAAAGTGCTAAAAAGCATCGTTTTTGACTTTATACAGTGGACACAAATATGAATGTACAACAAACAGTGATAGCTATCAGAGAAAATACCGATTGGCTCTATACCCCGCTACTCAAAACAGAGTTTATAAATCTTGATTTATGGTCGTATGCCCATTTTTGGAGTGGAATGATGATTTTTGCAGGTTTTATAGCACTGAACAACAAAAAACCATGGATGTGGACGGCTATTGTTTTGGCTTTGTACGAAGTAGTTGAAGCTGGAATAGTTGTATCTGCATTCCGTATTTTTCAGGCTGAAAAAATTTTCGATTCACTAAGTGATATGATAGTTGGCATGGCTGGTGCTTTACTTATGTTCATTATTTTAAAAATAAGCAAGAGAGCGAAAATCAAATATTTGACAGAAATTTGGAGCCCAATAATAGTGGCTTCGGCTACCTTGTCGTTCTTATGGGTAGGTTCTTATGGTTACCGCTACAATGTAGATACTTGTAATTTCGATGGTATCAATTATTTCACATTCGGTTGTTGGTTTCTGAGCGGAATCGGGATTATTGGATTTTACGAAATCATTCGAGCAATGTATAACAAAACATATTTTTCGGCACAACTTATAACATGGTGTGTGTATTTACCCATTCTGTTTATTTTAGAATATATTGCTTACAACTGGGTTGAAATACATGAAAGCTCGTCAGGTATTAAACCCTTGATATTTGACATTATACACGGCACTCCAATTTTACATTTATTTTACATCACTTCTCCCCTACTCTATGTTGGGTTATACATAGCGGTTAAAAAATTATTCAGAAATGCTTTGGAAAAAGTTAATTAAATACATTGTAATCCTTCTTTTTTTATTAATTCTGACGTTGATATTCAAAGCAGAACATCTTAAATACGAGCAGAAAGAAATTGTTCCATTTACGGTAAAAGTCAGTCCAGGAGATATAATCGCTCGCTCCAATTTCAATTGGCTACCTGGTAGCGAATCATGCTTATTCGGTCATACTACTGGACATATGGGAATTGTGATTAAAGGCGGTACTTTCCTATCGGATGACGAACAAATGGGAGAAATTGAAATCATTGAGGCAAAGTTTTTTTCAAAAAATAAACCATATATCCGAAATGGAGTTAACCATTACAAGATAAAATCGAATTTCGGAAGAAAGTACGCCGGAAGAAGATTTTTGTTGAAAACCCACCTCGACTCTACTAAATATAAAAGAATTGAAGAAAAGCTACTATCCTACAAACACGCTAAGTATTTTTTATTAAGCGGAAAAACAGGGAAAAGGGTAAATTGTGCTTCAATGGTTTGGCGATTGTATAACGAAGTTTTAGGAATAGACTTAGATAAAAACGGTGGTAAAATGGTTTATCCAAATGATATTATTACCCATCCATTATTCGACCTTCCCGGAAGTAGAATACGGTTTTAATTATAATTACTTAAGTCGGTTTAGCTATTTTGGATTAGCTAAGTAAATAGGGAGATTGCTACAAATAAGGAGTCAAGCGATTAGAAAGCCAATGATTTGGATATATGACGTAAGGAATAAACCATCTCTCTTTTATTCTTAAAAATAGATAAGCCAAAATCGTTCTTTTATAAACATAATTCTGTAATTTTGAAAACTTAAATAATCTGCGCCTGCGGGAGAAATTAGTTAATCAAATGATTCAATTTAAAAACGTTTCAAAACAGTTTTCAGAGCACTTTGTACTTCAAGATTTTAGCTTTGAAATTCAGAAAGCCGAAAAAATAAATATCACGGGTCGGTCGGGTATTGGCAAAACAACCATTTTTAAACTTTTACTGGGTTTTACGAAACCTGACAAGGGCGAAATTTTGTTTGAAAGCGAAGTGTTGAACGACAAAACAATTTGGGATTTCCGAAAAAGAATAGTCTATATTAGTCAGAATCTGAATATCGGAACTGGCAAGGTTTATCAGTTGTTTGATGATACTTTGTCGTTGAAAGCAAATGTTGCATTGAAAACAGAAAGCATGAACTCGCTGAATAAACTTCTTATCCAATTTGAGTTGAACGAAACGATACTCAACAAGGACATTGAGGATTTGTCGGGAGGTGAAAAACAGCGTATTGCCATTATTAACGGCTTATTGCTCAACAGAGATATTTTTTTATTAGACGAAATTACATCCGCACTGGATAAAAATTTGAAACAAAAAGTAATCGATTTTTTCTACCTCCACGCTGATTTTACGGTGATCGCCATCTCGCACGACAATTACATTCCTGAAAACAGCACTATCCGAACCTTAAAATTAGACTGAATATGAATGGAGCACCCGATTTGTCCTACGTATCAATGATTTTTATAGGATTGTTGATGTTGGTACCCTTAGCAGTAGTAAGTTTTCTGAAACTTGGTATTGCCAAAAACCTGTTTGTTTCAGTTGTCCGCATGGCTGTACAATTAGTACTGATAGGTTTTTTTCTTGAATATCTTTTCCGTTTAAATCATTGGGCAGTAAATATATTGTGGTTTATGGTCATGATTACGGCCGCTGTGCTATCAATAATTAAAAGTTCAAAGCTAAAATTAGCCCATTTTATTATGCCGATATTTCTTTCCATGCTGATTTCTAATTTCATTGTAATACTTTATTTCAACAAACTGATAGTTCAGTTAGATTTCATTTTCGAAGCAAAATTCATCATTGCTATTGGAGGTATGGTTCTTGGCAATTCCTTACGTGCCAATGTAGTGGGAATAGGCGATTTTTATAAATCCTTACGCAAAGATGAGAATCTTTATTTCTACAAACTTTCCTTAGGAGCAACAAAATATGAAGCATTGCTGCCTTTTGCAAAACGAAGTTTTATTGCAGCCCTCAACCCCACTATAGCCACTATGGCTACCATGGGAATCGTTTCGCTGCCCGGCATGATGACTGGACAAATTTTAGGTGGTTCCGTCCCTTTGGTTGCCATTAAATATCAAATTGCTATTATGGTAGCTATTTTAGCATCTACAGTTTTAAGCATTTTACTAAGTTTGTTTTTCACACTTCGTACTTCTGTGGATAAATCGGGTGTACTGAAAAAAGAATATTTTGTGTGATATTCCACGCATTGCATACGTGGTTAATCAAATTCAATTGCGTTGCGGTTATGGGTAATGTAAATATTTAATTATGACAATATATGAGTTCGTATTCACAATCATTACATCAAATTGTTTTCAGTACAAAGTACAGGGAGAAAACGCTCACAAAGCCAAATAGAGAAGAGCTTTGGAGGTGTAGAAGATCATATTCATATTTTCACGAGTATTCATCCATCAGTTGCAGTGGCCTATTTAGTGAAAGATATAAAATTAGCGAGTTCCGATTATATTAAAAATCAAAAACTATTTCCAGATTTTAATTATTGGCAAGTAGGTTATGGCAATTTTACGTATTCGTTCAAAGACAAGGATAGGGTGATTGAATATATCAAAAATCAGGAACGGCATCACAACCATAAAACTTATAAAGAAGAATTGATTGAATTATTGATTGAGCATGGCATTGAATATGACTAAAAGTATTTAGACTAAACCATCTTCCTATTGCTAAAAATCCCGAAGGGATTGAATGTGAATAGCCATGGGTGAAAAACCCATGGAAAATGTGATTGGATATTGGTGGCAACCCGAGGTAATAGGATAAAAAACAAACACAACCCCGAATAGGGTTGAATCGGGTCTAAATGATTTAGAATTTAACCACATTCGGGGTCTTGCGAATAATTACAAGCATCTTTATCCCATGGATTGCATACATGTTTAATCAAATTCAACCGCTTTGTTTTCAAATAAATAAAAAAATAATAGGCATATCTTTGTATGTAATTTAAAACTTTAAAATCAATTTTAATTATCCACTTCCAAATAGCTGTATTTAATTGAAAAAACAAACCGAATGGATCATAAAAATCTGTCGATAGACAACAATTTATTGATACAACTGCGTGATGGGAACGAAAAAGCATTTTCTATTGTTTTCGAGACTTATCACCGATATTTGTATGTCATGGCATGTCGGTATTTAATGTCGAACAGCTATGCGGAAGATGCGGTTCAGTATACTTTTATGCGTTTGTGTGAAGGTTAGAAAGTTTTGATTATAAATCAGGAATAAAAATAGTCTAATTTATATATAAAAAACACCTGTTGCATTTACAAACTAAAATTTTGTAAATGCAACAGGTCTTTTTTTTTAAACATACACTCATACCTTTTTTCAACTAGTGTGTTTACTGAATACAAATACGAAAAAACGAACTTTAAAAAATCAAAAGTGTATGAAAAGAACCCAATGGCAAAAGTCATTTTTTCTATCCTTATTTCTGTCCGTTTTTGCAATTCATGCGACAGCCCAGAAAGTAACACTTTCGTTTCAAAATGAGACCTTCGAAAAAGCGTTAAACTCCATTTAACAACAAACAAGATTCTCGCCTGTGTAAAGCGAACAGATTGTTGATTTAAATCGAAAGGTAAGTTATCTGTAAATTTAGTATTTTCATTATTAAAAAAACAGGTGTAAAACTTAATTTGGGAAAGTAGAATTAATAAATAAATTTTAAACAGTTTCTAATAACTAACAATTAAAAAAACGAACAAAATGAAAAAATCACAACTCTTTAAATTAAACATTATTGTATTATTATGTTTAACATCATTTTCAACTATCAAAGCACAATGCGGTGGTGAAACACAATGGAAGTATTCTCCAATTACTCCAATATTGAATACCACAACAACAGCATTTATAGCCGAATTTGATGCAACACCGCCAACACCGCCAGTTGGTACTCCATATAATGGGGTTTTAGCATTCTCCAATGGTGCGCCTTATGGTGGAAGTCAAATGGGATATCCTTTATGTGGTTGCATAGTAAGGTTTTCTCCTGACGGAAAAATTCAAGCACGTAATGGTTTAGCTTATGCAGCAGTTAATACTGTTCCTTATTCTGCAGAGACCAAGTATCATTTTAAAATGACAATAAATGTTTCAACAAAACTATATAGTGTTACAGTAACACCTGCGGGTGGTTCTGAGGTTACAATTGCCACCAATTACGCATTCCGTCAAGATGCTCTTGGTTCTTTTGGTGGATTGACTGCACCTGAATTGTTAGCCCAATCGCTGTGGCCTAAGCTAGATTATTTTGTTAGAAAAACAGAAATTTGTGATTTTAATATTAAAGTAGAAACCTTAGTGGTTGACGGAGTAAGTATTAATCTGGGCCCATCCAACATTAATTCATTGGTTAATTCAAATATTAATATATACCCGAACCCATTAACAAGTAATAACAAGTTAACTGTAGATTTTGGTAGTATTATTAATGAAGGAAATATTGTGATTTTCGACATAAATTCGAAATCAGTATATAAGCAAACCATAAACAACAGTGCAAAAGCTGAAATAAAACAAAATTTCCAAAGTGGTATGTACCTTTTGAAAGTATACCATGGTAAGAATAGTTACAGCCAAAAAATTGT
>JBBSCW010000150.1:0-7955 GCA_038249855.1 Bacteroidales bacterium | reverse complement strand
TTTTGAGTTGTATGTAACAATATTTTTATAAATAAGTATTATTCTTAAAAAAAATAATAAAAAATGAAAAAACTAATTTCTATCTACTTGCTTTTGTCTTTCGCAATTTGCTCAGGCATTTATGCACAGGAAGTTTTACCGCTAACCCCGACTTTACAATCGCTTCAGCCTGAACAAGTTTTTCCTTTAACTGCTGATAAAGAATATAAATTTAATGATAACTGGGATGGAAAAATACCGAATACCTTTTCTGTACGTTTATCTGATAATAAACTTCAAGTGTTTAGTGCAGAAATCTTTACACCCTCTAAATCACGTTATGATGTCAATACTTGTTGGAAAGGAACTTCCCTTATAAAAAAAGCTGATGTGATGTTAGCTCGATTATCCATGCGGAGTATCTATGCTAAACAAGAATCGGGTGATGCTGTAATATTTTTCTATGTTCAAAAAACGAAGGGTGAGCGATCAATTGTGGCTGAACTTGCTGCCGGTCCGGAGTGGAAAACCTATGAAATACCATTTGAAGCAACAGAAGACATGAAGCCCGGAGAGTCAGAAATTTGTATTTCTTTTGGGGGATTGGCACAAAAAGTAGAGGTTGCCAATATTGAGGTTTTAAATTTCGGCAAAAAAACTACTATTGCGCAATTGCCAACAACCCGATTTAGCTACGATGGACGTGAGGCAAATGCAGCATGGCGTGATGCAGCTTTTGAACGTATTGAGAAGATACGCACTGCAGCTTTTGTTGTTCAGGTTCTCGATAAGAATGGGAAAGCTGTGAAAGATGCAAATGTAGATGTGAAAATGATTCAATCCGATTTTGTCTGGGGAACAGCTATTTATGAAAAATTGATTGCTACGGATTTACCCAATTCAGCGAACTATAAAAAATATCTCAAAGAATTTTTTAATACGGCTGTCATCGAAAACGGTTTTAAAAGCCCGAATTGGACAAATCCAACAATCCAGCCTGAAACAAAACGAGCTTTTGAATGGCTTGAGAAGGAACAATTCCGCCAACGGGGACATAATTTGGTGTGGCCAGGGTGGAAATTTAATACTCAATCATTAAAAGATTTGGCTGAAAAAGATACTGCCGCATTTAGTAAAGCAATAGAAAATGAAATACGCGATAAAATGACATATTTTAAAGGGCGTGTTATAGCTTGGGATGTTATCAATGAAGTGATACATGAACGTGATATGTTTAAGTACTTACCTGCTGATGAGGCCGTAAGATGGTATAAACTTGCTCGCGAGATAGATCCTAAAGCTCAATTGTTTATGAATGAATATGCTATGCTCAATAATGTCACTAGTCCGCAGTTTATCAGAACTTATCTTGACACTGTAGCTAAATTTAGAGCAAAAGGTGCTCCTATTGATGCATTAGGAATTCAAGGACATGTGGGTCGTGTACCACGTAGTCCGGCAAGTGTAATTTCAGATCTTGATCTGTTTTTGCCAACAGGACTTCCGGTTCAGATTACTGAGTTTGATATTAACACAACAGATGAAGAGCTTCAGGCAGATTATACCCGCGATTTTTTGATTGCTTGTTATAGTCATCCTATTGTTACCGGATTGGTTGTTTGGGGATTTTGGGAACCTAAACAATGGAAACCAGATGCCGCCATGTTGCGTACTGATTGGAGTGAAAAGCCAAATGCCGCTGTTTGGCGGGAATTGGTAACAAAAAAATGGAAAACTTCGTTTGATGGAAAAACAAATGATAATGGAACAATTGAATCGAGAGGACATTTCGGAACGTATGAAGTAACTGTGAAAACGAAAAACAGAGTAAAAAAAGTGACAATTCATTTTGATAAATTAAGTTCACCAGTGATTGTGAAATTGAAATAAGACTTGTCAGCGTTAAACGCTTAGAATTGATTTATGATTATAAAAAGAACAGAGTTCTGGCTCTTATTCTTATAAAGATTGTTAGTAAGACTTTCTTAGTAATAGATATTTGATAAATAAACTGTTAAGACTGGTGAGTGTGAATTATCCAACTTCAATACGTATTATAGTTCTGTTATCCTTGTTTTTTTTAGTTGAATTTACTTCAGCGAAATCACAAGGGAAATGCAATGCCGGTCGTGTTGTAGCTCTTGATTTGCAATCTCCTGATGTGCAATTTCCAACAACGAAACGCATTCCACTTGACTGGAAAGCTTTTCCTGTTGCGTCGAATGGAGCAATCACTCAATTGAATTTTCCAAAACTGAAACCTGATTCGCAACTCCTTTGGTTACGGATAACTGCTGCAATAGATTTCAGAGAAGAGTTTCTGATAAATGCAATCCTTCCTGCTACAGGAAAAATAATTGGACAGTTTGATATACGATACTCTCATCCCTTTCAACCGTTTCAGATTGCAATTGAATCAATTTATTTGAATGAAATAAATGCAAATGGTATTGCTTTACAAATGGTGAAAGGAAAGACAGATGCCTGGTTTTTTCTGCCTGATAAAAAGCGAATTGATAGTAAAGGACTGCAACCACATATTTTAATTCAGTCCGACATTGATAAAAATGATGCTTTCCAAAATAATATGCTATCAATGAATTCGATAGCGCCATTTGGTTGGATAAGTGGCTGTGTGATGGATGCACTTTTGGAAAGGTCGATGCAGGGAGATAAAAAAGCCCAAACTATTTTGAAAAAGCAACTTGCCTGTTTTTTGGATTCCCAAAAAGGCATTCGTTTTGAGAATCCAATGACCGAACCACGCGATGGAACGTTCAATAGTATTGAGGATTTTCTTCCTTTCGCTGCCATTGCCAATTTGTATCCAACTCATCCATCTGTTCAAATAGCGCTGGATTATTTGAAAAAGAAAGAATTAGTAAGCGGAGAAATAGCGAGTTGGAATGAACTAACAACCGAAGGATGTTATTGCATTTCGTATCCACTGGCTGCCATTGCTGTGCAGAGAAATGATGGTGAGTTGGCTCAAAAAGCCCTCAACCAGTTGTTGTTTCGTATTAAACTTTTGCATATTAATAATATTGTTTATCAGCGTTCAACGTTTGATGGGCATCGTGCATTTGCTAATTGGGGAAGAGGGGTAACTTGGTATTTATTAGGGATGGTGAAAACAATAAAAACACTCAAAAAAGGTCATTTTGAAAATTTAGAAGGCATTGATTCAGTAATAAATGAATTTCAGCAGGTTGCAAAAACTGCCCTTAACTATCAAAGTTCAGAAGGATTATGGTATAGCTATATCGACCGTCCGGAGACTGGTGTGGATGCTTCTGCTTCAGCCGGTATTGCAACTGCCATTGCCGAAGGAGTTCAGCTTAGTTTGTTAGATAAATCGTATTTTGCAAAAATAAAACTTACGAATCAATCTTTGACTAAATCTATAACACCTGATGGTTTTCTTACCAATATTTCGCAACTCAACAGAGGTGGTGAGGCTTTGCAAGCAAATGGTTATCGTGTTATCTCGCAGTTTGGAATGGGATTACTTGCTCAATTAAAATTTAATATTGATTTGCTGGATAAATCTAATAAATTTACAGTTGAAACTGATAGTAAGTTCATCGGGGAAATTGATATTTAAAATTTTAGCGGTCAGTCAAAATAAACAATAATTGCCGAAAGTAGGAGCGTGAATGTTGACATTAACGATCTCTCAAAAGGAATCTATATTGTGGCTATTAATGATGGGAAAACTTTATCGTACACTAAATTAGTCAAAAAATAAAAAGTGAGGGTTTTTCTATAATGACTTACGATAAAAGCAAAATTTGAATAAATACTGAATAAATGAATATATCATGAAACAAATTAAAATTTCTTTTCTTTGCCTTTTTTCAATTTTAATATTGAATGGAAATCTTGTTGGGCAAGCTAACAAAGCACTATCCGCCAGCGATATAACAAAATCAGTTTTTGAACAAGGACTAAAACATACCGAACTTGACTTTTATGCAGGTACGTTGATGTTGCATGGAATGAGTGAGTTTTCTTTGTTAAAAGGAAATGAAGCGTTGCAAAACCGAGTAATTGGAATCTATCAGAAATTTGGCAATGGTGAAATCAAAGCAAAAGGCAGTCTAATCTCCTACGAAGCAGGCGGTTCGGGGGCTGCATTTTTAGCATGGAAGGGTGTTACTGATAAATTGGACGAACAAGTTGAAAATTCAGCTTCGAAAATGATGAAAAATCAAAAACGTTCTCCGGAAGGAATCCTGACTGCTGTTTGGGCAAAAAATGATCAAGTGTTTATTGACGTTGCATTTGCAGTTACTCCTTACTTGTTATATTCGGGTTTGAAATCGGGCAATCAGGAGTATGTTGATATGGCTGTCAAAGAAACATTGGAATTATTCAAAATACTGAAAGATAATAAAACTGGGTTGCTGCATCAAGCCAGAGGATTTACAGCTCCTGGAGTACTTTCGCAGGATAACTGGAGTCGTGGAAATGGTTGGGGCGCATTTGCAATTGCTTCTCTGGTAAGAGATTTACCCGAATCGCATCCAAAACGCAAAGAAGTGGTGGCACTTGCTCAACAGTTTTTTACAGCCTCACTTCGTTATCAAAACAAAGAAGGATTGTGGCATCAGGAAATGACCAATCCAAAATCGTATGTAGAAACTTCAGGGAGTGGATTAATGCTTTATGGCTTAGGAATTATGCTCGAAAAAGGGCTGATGGATAGCAAATTTATGAGTAACTTCAAACTTGGATTAAGCGGATATACATCTTATATTGGCAGCGATGGTTCGGTGAGCCATACTTGTTTTAGTTGCTTAAATCCGGGAAAAGGCACCAAAAAAGAGTATGAAGCGAGACCTTGGGCCTTCAATGATCATCATGCATTTGGTCCGGTAGTGCTTGCTTATGCGCAGGCTGCCAAAATGGGAATTGATAGCATTACTCCTTTGAAAAGACTTGGGCTTTACTCAGTTATAGATAACCCAAGCGTCCCACGAACCTATGTAACTTCAGCTCGTGGACGGGATGTGGCTTGGGAGAATGACCGCATGGCTTATCGGGTTTTTGGACCTGCAGTTCGAGCAAAAGTGGGCAGTGGTGTTGATATTTGGGCGAAAAAAGTGGATTACCCAATTTTGGATAAATGGTACAAGTTGAATGCCGAAGGAAAAGATTACCACGTTGACCGTGGCGAAGGTTGCGATTTTTACGACATGGGTAAATTGCGTGGTTGTGGAGGAATCGCTATTTGGATAGATGGAAAACCGTATGCTGCTGAGTCTTATGATACATATAAAATTATCAAAAATCAAAAAGATAAGATTGAATTTGAAATAAATTACAATACATGGAATGTTCCTGAAATGCAAATTACTGAGCAGAAGTATATTGAAATGGAAAATGGAACGAATCTATTTAAAGTAACCAGTACCTTGAAAAGTCCTGAAAATAAGGAACTAACTGTTGCCATAGGTGTGACCACATTTGGCAAACCATCAATTTATAAAAACGAAAAGAAAGCATTTCTATCCGTTTGGGAACAAATAAATCCAACGCAAGGAAGTTTAGGATCAGCTGTGTTGGCAAACCCAAAAAACTTTGTAGGTTTTGCGTCTTACAAAGGAGATGAATTCATTTTGATAAAAGTAAAAACAAATGTTCCATTTAGCTTTTATGCCGGAGCAGGATGGGAAAAAAGCAGGTATTTCAAATCCAATACCGACTGGAATAAGTATATAATGAAAGAAACTAAAAAAGCAGATTTCAATACATCGATTACAACAAGATACCCATGAAAATGATAGAAAACAAATCAATTACAAATAAAATTATGAAGACAAAAGTTATTTTAGTAGCAATTCTTTTTATGAGTTGCATGTTTGCAAAAGCACAAAATGTTGCTTCATCACCTGAGTATATAAAAGCTCTAACTGTTGAATGGACTGGCGAACGTTTTGCCGATGGCCGACCAAAAGTGTCGGATAATTTATTAGAGAGATTGAAAAAAATCACCTTGGAAGAGGCCTGGGCTGAATTGATTAATCTGGGTTATTTCAATCAATTTGAAGGTAACTGGAAACTGTTAAACGAAAACGACAACTATATTATGACAGGCCGTGCGGTAACTGCGCAGTTTATGCCAGCTCGTACCGATTTAGAAAATCAGGTGATTGAGCAAGGTAAAAAAGAAGGTCGCATGTGGGAACAACGCCGCACCGTATCTTGGGCAATGACAACGCTGGTTGAAGGCGATTTTTATGTAGCCGATGGTTATAACAAACAATCCTATGGAACAGTGGTTGGGTCAAATCTTGGAAATGGTGTTTGGGCTCGCTCACACCGTGGAGCTATTGTTTACGGTCATATTCGTGATACCGAAGATTTGCGTAATATCAACGGATTTAATTTATGGGTAAAAGGCACTGACCCTTCTTATATGCGCAAAACATTGCTAACAACTATCAATGCTCCTATCCGTATTGGCGAAGCAACTGTGCTGCCGGGCGATGCTGTTTTGGCTAAGAAAGACGGCGTTATTTTTATCCCTGCACACTTGGTTGAACATATTGTTTTGACTGGTGAAGTAACAGAACTATTCGATATTTTTGGTCAGCAACGTATAAAAGAAGGAAAATATACAGCCGGAATTATTGATAGTAAATGGTCGGATGATATTAAAAAAGATTTTAATGTCTGGTTGGATACATATAAAGGCAAATTGCCAATGACAAGAACAGAATTAGACAAATTTTTACAAAAACGTAATTTCTAAAAAACGAATGAAGACATTGAACTGGTGTAAATCGGTTTGTTGTCTTCTGTTTCCAACATATGAAAAAAATATTAAAATACTTAGCGGTTATTTTTGCGTTATTTTTTGCAAATCCAACTTCTGCAATTGAACCAAATTCAGAATTTTCCCGTACATCCATTTCTGTTGGCGTGGTGGTTGAGGACTTGAATAAGTCGATTGATTTTTACACAAAAGTGGTGGGCATGGTAGTTATTCGTGATTTATTTATCGACTCTGCCAAAGCAAAACGTATGGGTTTGACCAAAGGAGAAACGCTTTCAATCAAAGTGTTGAAACTTGAAAATGTAGAAAACGCAACAGAAATCAAATTGTTGTCGTACGGCAAAAAAACAAAATTATCAAAACAAACTTCCGTTTCGGATGCTAATGGAATTCGTTATTTGACTATTTTTGTAAAATCGTTGAAGCCCTTGCTTGACCGAATTGCAAAAAATGGAATTAAAACATTAGGCGAAACGCCCACAATGCTGGATGCAAAACGCCAATTTGTTCTGATTCAAGACCCTGATGGTAATTTTGTTGAATTTATTAGTGCCGAGTAGTTTGTGACTAATTGACAATTGATAATTAATAATTGATAATGCACAATTCATAATTTAATACAAGGCTGATAGTCTGTACAATAGAAAGATGCATATACGACAATATATTCTTCCAATTACTTAGCTATTCTGTTATATTTTTTTTTAAATCTGATTTTTAAATTATTTTTTGAAAAACACAACTCAAAAAAACAACAATGAAGAAAGTTTTTTCGATATTTTATATTGCAGCATTTATTATTACTGCAATCCCAAATTATTTGGTTGCTCAAAATGCTGTTTCTGCTAGATCCAGTATATTTCTTACTAATGTAGAAAAGGCTCGTATTTTAGCTCAACCATCAACATCCCCAACAGCTCAACTTCTTTCGGCTATGCAAGCACGTGTAGCTAAACGAGCTATCTCCCCAAGTCTGACGGATAAAACGGCAACTACCGAGTGGTGGCATCATGCTGCAGAATACCTGACAGATGCCGCTTTAATTCATGCAGTTCGTCCTACCCCGGCTGTTGATGCATGGTTGCGTGGAGTTGTTTTAGACATTGTTCGCAGACCAGTGGCCGATTGGGCTGGCCCTGGTTTTCGTGGCTACAGTGGTGGCGGTGAAATGGTTGGCGGATTGGAAACTGGTCAC
>JBBSCW010000149.1:0-7988 GCA_038249855.1 Bacteroidales bacterium | reverse complement strand
TCTAATTCTTCAAACGAACACTAAACGCAGAACACAAAACACTAAACCATTTTTTTTATCTTACCTACACTTTTTTATTCTCCAAAAAACTAGTATTTTTGTAGACTTACTTTTTAAAATAATTAAAACACAACAATAAAATGGGAAAAGTATTAATCATTGGTGCCGGAGGTGTTGGAACTGTCGTTGTCAACAAAATAGCACAAGTTACCGATATATTTACCGATATTATGTTAGCAAGTCGTACAAAATCCAAATGTGATGTGATTGCAGCAGATGTTAAAAAACGATTTGGAGTTGACATTAAAACAGCTCAGGTAGATGCTGACAATGTGAGCGAGTTGGTTGAATTGCTAAACTCGTACAAACCCGAGCTTTTGGTAAATGTGGCCTTGCCTTATCAGGATTTAACCATCATGGAGGCTTGCCTACAAGCTGGCGTAAACTACTTAGACACTGCTAATTACGAGCCAAAAGACGAAGCACATTTTGAATATAGCTGGCAATGGGCGTACAAAGACCGATTTGAGAAAGCTGGATTAACAGCGATTTTAGGTTGTGGATTTGACCCAGGCGTTACTAGTATTTATACGGCTTATGCTGTTAAACATCATTTCGACGAGATTCATTATTTAGATATCGTGGATTGTAACGCTGGTGATCATGGAAAAGCGTTTGCCACCAATTTCAATCCCGAAATCAATATCAGAGAAGTTTCACAACGTGGAAAATACTGGGAAAATGGTGAGTGGATTGAAACGGAACCACACGAAATTCACATGCCTTTGAATTATCCTGAAATTGGACCTAAAGAATCTTATGTGATTTATCACGAAGAGTTAGAATCTTTGGTGAAAAATTATCCAACCATCAAGCGGGCAAGATTTTGGATGACTTTCGGTCAGGAGTATTTAACACATTTACGTGTAATTCAGAACATTGGCATGGCTCGTATTGACGAAATTGAATATAATGGTCAAAAAATCGTTCCTATCCAGTTTTTGAAAGCCGTTCTTCCTAATCCAGGAGATTTAGGCGAAAATTATACTGGCGAAACCTCTATTGGTTGTAGAATCAGAGGAATCAAAGATGGTCAGGAGAAAACCTATTACGTATATAATAATTGCAGTCATCAGGCAGCTTACCATGAAACTGGTGCACAGGGCGTAAGCTATACAACTGGCGTTCCCGCTATGATTGGCGCTATGATGTTCTTCAAAGGAGAGTGGCGCAAACCAGGAGTATTCAATGTAGAAGAATTCAATCCAGATCCATTTATGGAACAATTGAACATCCATGGTTTGCCTTGGCACGAACTGCACAATGTAGATTTAGAACTCTAAGTTTATTTTATAATACTACCAAAGGGAAAATGACTTCGTGTTGTTTTCCCTTTTTTCTTGTCACCGAAAACAGCCATTCATTTACTAAAAATTAATAAGTAACAATAAATCCTCAAAAATTATTGAATTCAAACGTAACATCAAACCGATAACGACAAAAAAATTGTATTTTTGCAAAAAGGGATATTTAAAAACAGAACATATACATTTTTCAAGCTAAATTGATGAAAATAAAAATATTAAACCAATCAAAACACGCATTACCCGAATATGCCACGCCACACTCAGCAGGTATGGATTTACGTGCGAATCTTGAAGAACCAATTACGTTGAAACCATTGGAAAGAAAACTCATCCCAACAGGTTTGTTTATCGAACTTCCTGCAGGTTACGAGGCTCAAATCAGACCTCGCAGCGGATTGGCTATCAAAAATGGGGTAACAGTTTTGAACTCTCCAGGTACAATTGATGCCGATTATAGAGGTGAAATTCGTGTGATTTTGATTAATTTATCCGATACCGATTTCGAAATTGTAGATGGTGAACGTATTTGTCAGATGATAATTGCCAAACACAAAACAGCTGAATGGATTAGTGTTGAGGAACTTGGGGCGACTGACCGTGGCGAAGGTGGATTTGGACATACCGGAAAACATTAAAATGAATAAAATTATTAAGTTTACATTTTACGGATTGATTTTTTCGGTGATTGGGATATCGTTGAATGGATGTGTTAGCACCAAAAAGCAATCAAAGTCTGCCTATAATTTACAAAAATTGTCGCAAGCCGACCAAAAAAGCTTCGACTATTTTTTTTACGAGGGGCTGAATTTCAAAAATACAGGAAAATACGATCAAGCACTGGAATCTTTTAAGATGTGCTTCCAATTGGATTCGATTGACGCTGGGCTTTCGTCGGAAATGGGTATGCTTTATGCCGCTGTGAATCTTAACAATGAAGCTTTGTATAGTTTTGAGCAGGCTGTAAAATACGACCCAACTAACTGGTGGTTTGGTTTACAACTGATTAGTTCCTATGCACAGTCCAAAAGAATAGACGATGCAATAGGAGTAGCCGAAAAGATGCGAACTAATTTTCCCAATAAAGAAGAAGTTTATCAGATGTTAGCTTCGCTTTATAAACAAAATAAGCAATACGATAAAGCAATCGAAGCTTTTAATAAGCTTGAAAGCATTTCGGGAATTGATGAAACCTTGGCCATTCAGAAATTTCAGCTGTATAGCGAACTTAAAAAGCCACAAAAAGCAATTGCTGAAATTGATAAATTAGTTAATAAATTCCCCACCGAATCGAGATATCAAGTAGTTAGAGGCGACATTTATTTACAGCAAAAAATGCCCGAAAAAGCATTTCAAATTTTTCAGGATGTGATAAAATCCGATCCTGATAACCCTTTTGTATATCTCTCGTTGTCGGACTATTACAACGAAATTAACGAACCAGAAAAGGCCAACGAGTCGATAGTAAAAGCATTGAAAAATGACCGATTGGAAGTTGAACAAAAGATCGAGATACTGGGCGAGTACGTTCAAAAATTCACTCAGGATAGCGTAAAATTCAGCGAAACAGAGGCTTTATTCAAAATGTTGGTGGATAGATATCCAATGGAAGAGCAGGTTTTGGGATATTATTCCGTGTTTTTACAATTCAGGAAACGAAATGCCGAAGCTATTTCCATATTGGAATCGATGATAAATATCAATCCCAAAAACGAACAAACTTGGTTTCAATTGACACAGATATACTTATCGGAACAAAAGTTTCAAGAAGTGTTAGAGGTTACGCAGCATGCTATCGATAATCTACCTCAAGTAGCTCAATGGTATTTTTATCGGGGTATTGCTCAGTTTCAGCTTGGACACATCGATGAAGCTTTGAAAACTCACCAACAAGCATTGACCATTTGTACAGAAAAGGATGCTGCATTAAAAACGGATATATATTCGCAAATTGGTGACATCTATTATAAAAAGAATAATACCAAAGATGCTTTTGCGGCTTATGATGAGGCATTGAAACTGAGTCCGACTAATATTTTAGTAATGAATAATTATGCGTATTATTTGTCGGTGGAAAATACAGATTTGAAAAAAGCGGAGAACATGAGTGCGAAAACGGTAGAAAAAGAACCAGGAAACAGCACCTATTTAGATACGTATGCGTGGATATTTTACCAACAAGCCAACTACTCCCTGGCTAAATTTTATATAGAACGGGCGGTTGACAATCTTAAACCAGGCACTGATTCAGGAGTAATTTATGAGCATTACGGAGATATATTGATGGCAACTGGCGATGGACTTAACGCCCTTAAGATGTGGCAAAAATCCAAAGAAATGGGAATTGTAACTCCCGAACTTAACGAAAAAATTAAAAAAGCATTGTCCACTCAGAAGGAACAAGCAAAGTAGAATATGAAAACAAAACGATTAATACCAATTTTAATAATTCTCCTTTTGGTTATCAGTTGTAAAACTGTAAAAAACACGGTTAAGCAAAGTGTTTCGACAGAAAAGTTGAGCGAGTTGATACAAAAAGTGCAGGAACTGCAACCCAAGTTTAACACAGCGAATGTCAACAAAATGAATTTGTCGCTGAACATTGATGGAAGGACTTTCAATGTGGCAGCAAGTTGTAAAATGCGCACTGATTCTGCCATGCATATTTCAATTATGCCTGCTTTTGGGTTCGAGTTGTTTAAACTTGAAATTACTCCCGATAGTATTCTGGCATTCGACAAAATAAATAAAAAGCTTTATGCCATTAATTTTAAATATATTGAGGAAAAATTCGGACTAAATATCACTTTCAAGGACTTACAATCGGTAATATGCAATCAACTTTTTAACGTCTGCTCACCAGAAATAAATGCAAAAAATTTCACATTGAGTACAACGGATAAAAACCTAAGTAGATTATCTGCTGAATGTAAGGTAATTAAGCAAAGTGCAGATGTAAATTCACAGTATCGGATAGAACGAATTCAGTTGCAACCCAAAAGCTCTGATTATCAAATGACAGTTGATTATGCTGATTTTACAAATTTGGATATGGTAAATTTCCCACTAACAATCAAGATTGAAGCTAAGAATCTGAAACATAATTTGAATTGTGATTTCAATATTTCAAAGGCTACATTTAATAATAAAGTAGTATTTTCGTCACTTGATACAAGTAAGTATACAAGGGGAGATATTAAGCAGTTGATGAATAAATAAGCGTTTTGTGTTCAGTGTTTGTTTAAGAGTTTGGGATTTGAAGAGTTTGGGATTTGAAAAGTCATTAGCTGAGCTTTACTGAATCAGAGTCTAATTTCCTATTTCAGCCTTAGCCTATGCCTCAGCCTTATTTGCATGTCGTCTACTTGTTCACTTGTCTACTCGTTAACTATTTAACGTTAACTATTTAACGTTTACTGTTTTTTCAAAACAACTTCTATTTTACAAAAATAAATATATGAATTTTCAACGTTTTCACAGGTTTTTATTCGTCATAGGTTTTCTGTTGATTGGCTTTGTGATGCAGGCTCAATCGGTAAAAGATCTTGAAACCCAACGTAAAAAGACGCTTCAAATGTTGGAGTCGACCAATAAGATGCTGAATGAAACCAAGAAATCTCAGCGGAGCTCGGTTAACAAGTTGAATATTATCAATAAGAACATAAGTGTTCGGAAAAATTTGATTTCGAGTATTGGTTTAGAGATTAATGAATTAGATAATGAAGTTGGTAGGCTAGGTCAGGAAAAAAGATTGTTGGAAAACCGATTGTCAAGTTTAAAAAAGGATTATTCCAAATTAGTTCAAGAAGCACATATAAATCGGAGTGTGTATACCAAAATTATGTTTGTTCTATCAGCTGAATCCTTCGATCAATCTTATCGTCGTTTTCGCTATGTAAAGGAATATACTGATTATAGGAAAGAACAAGTGCGAAAAATTGAGAAAGTAAAGACCAGCATTATATCCAAAACTGACAGTTTGAATGTAAATAAAAATACCAAGGCAGAAGTTGTAAAACAGAAAGAAATAGAGGCCAATAAACTCTCGAAAGATCAATCGAAAGAGAAAGTTCTCTTGACTGATTTACATAAAAAAGAAAAAAAGCTAAGAGACGATTTAAAGATTCAACAACGTAAGGCCAATGATTTGGACAATAAAATTGCACGAATAATTGCCGAAGAAATACGCAAAGCAGAAGAAGCTCGCAAAGCCGAATTAGCCAGAAAAGCGGAAGAAGAACGTAGGCGCCAATTAGCCCAAGAGAAAAAACAACCTTCCAGACCAACTGAGAAGCAAGATACACAAGTTACAAAACCAAAACCGATTACGAGCACTAGTACATCAGCAGTTTCGACCCTAACAAAAGAGGAAACATTGATTTCCGGAAATTTCTCAGCCAATTCCGGTCGTTTGCCTTGGCCTACCGACAAAGGATTTATAAGCGGACGATACGGAGTTCATCCGCATCCTGTACTGACACATGTAACTACCAACAACAAAGGAATCTACATACAAACACCTGCCGGAACGAATGCGAGAGCAGTGTTTGAAGGGGAAGTTACTCAACGATTCTCTATTCCAGGAAGTAATAATGCCGTGATTGTGAAACATGGAGATTATCGGACAGTGTATGCCAACTTAACGAACATTTATGTGAATGTAGGTGATAAAATTTCTGCTAAACAGTCGATAGGACGAATTTATACCGATGGAGATAGCGATAACAAAACAGAGCTTTATTTTCAGATTTACAAAGGTAGAACTTTGATGAATCCTGAGAGTTGGATAGCGCGTTAGTTAATAGTTGCAGTTGACAAGGAAACAAGGAAACAAGGAAACAAAAATTTACAATTTATCCTGATACATATAGTGGATTACGATTTACAATTTAAAGTAACAGCTGTATAGAGGTAGATAGGGTAGGATTATTAAAAATCCCGAAGGGATGAAAAGATTATAGGATTAGATATTATATCCAATTACGAATCCCAACGGGATGACATGATTATAGAAGATGACATGATTATGGAAGAATTAAATAACGTACAAGCTGTTGAATATGGCGATGGCAATATAATCACCCTAGAAGGGTTAGAGCATGTTCGCCGCCGTCCAGGGATGTATATTGGCAAGTTAGGAGATGGGTCGCACATTGATGACGGAATTTACGTGTTGCTCAAAGAAGTACTCGATAACTGTATAGATGAGTACAGAATGGGTGCTGGCAAAACCATCGAGGTGAAAGTGAATGATGGCCATGTAGAAGTGCGCGATTATGGACGTGGAATTCCCTTGGGTAAAATGATTGATGCGGTATCGATTATGAATACTGGGGGAAAATATGATTCAAAAGCTTTTAAAAAGTCGGTGGGGCTGAATGGTGTTGGTACTAAGGCTGTCAATGCACTATCTTCCAATTTTATTGTACAAAGTTATCGGGATGGACAAACTCGCCGAGCTGAATTCAAAAAAGGAATTTTAGAAAGCGATACCGATCTAACTTTAAGTAACTCTGAACGTGGAACTTATGTGTATTTTGTACCCGACAATACACTATTTACTGACTATCTGTACAAGGAAGATTATATTGAAACCATGTTGCGGAATTATGCTTATCTGAATACAGGATTGGCAATAATTTTCAATGGAAAGAAAATCATCTCCAAGAACGGTTTGCTAGATTTATTGAATGAAAACATGACTTCCAATCCCTTGTATCCAATCATTCATTTACATGGCGAAGATATTGAAGTGGCATTCACGCACAGCGATCAATATGGCGAAGAGTATTATTCATTTGTTAACGGGCAACATACCACGCAAGGCGGAACTCACCAAAGTGCTTTCAGAGAGGCAGTTGCACGTACAATTAAAGAGTTTTTCAATAAGAATCAAGAACTTACCGACATTCGTAATGGCATGATCGCTGCCATTTCTATCAGTGTGGCTGAACCGATTTTCGAATCGCAGACTAAGACAAAACTCGGTTCACGTGACATGGATCCGTCTGGAGGTATAACCGTTAACAAGTTCATTTCTGATTTTCTAAAAAAAGAATTGGACAATTTCCTACATCGGAATATTTCTACTTCGGAAATTATGTTGCAGAAGATTCAAGATTCCGAAAAAGAAAGAAAAGCCATTGCTGGCATTACTAAATTAGCACGTGAGCGAGCCAAAAAAGTAAACCTGCACAATAAAAAATTACGCGATTGTAGGATGCATTATAACGACACTGCGACCAAAGATGAAGCTAAAAATAAAGCCATCGAAGAGTCCTGCATCTTTATTACCGAGGGCGACTCTGCAAGTGGTTCTATTACCAAAAGTAGGGATGTAAATACACAGGCCGTATTTAGTCTGAAAGGTAAGCCTTTGAATAGCTTCGGATTAACAAAGAAAATCGTATACGAAAACGAAGAGTTCAATTTACTGCAAGCAGCTTTAAATATCGAAGATGGCGTTGAGAGTTTGCGTTACAACAAAATAATTGTGGCTACCGATGCCGATGTTGATGGGATGCACATTCGCTTGTTGCTCATCACTTTCTTTCTACAATTTTTTCCCGATCTCATCAAAAAAGGTCATCTTTTCATTCTCCAAACTCCACTTTTTAGGGTGCG
>JBBSCW010000148.1:0-8004 GCA_038249855.1 Bacteroidales bacterium | reverse complement strand
GGGTTTCCATTGTAATCAGACGTACGTGTATTTAATTCTACGGTAATAATTTTACCATCTTTACGAATAAACCGACTGCGGTACAATGATG
This sequence comes from Bacteroidales bacterium, assembly GCA_038249855.1. Taxonomy (GTDB): domain Bacteria; phylum Bacteroidota; class Bacteroidia; order Bacteroidales; family Paludibacteraceae; genus Paludibacter. The sequence goes on along the minus strand of JBBSCW010000148.1, from coordinate 7,913 downwards.
TAAAATTTTCTCCTGCCATCCTTCGTTTATGAAATTCAACCATTATCTGATGATCTTCAGGCACTACCATGTCGTAAAAGGAAGTGTTGATAATTTCACTTTCTTCGTATTGCACCATTTCGCACATGGTTTTGTTTAAAAACTTCAATTTGCCATTTTGAGTAATCACAATTCCATCGGTTGCTTTATCAATTACTGTCCTGTATTTTTCTTCACTTTCGAGAATTGCATTTTCCATCGCTTTGCGCTCTGAAATATCGATGATTATACCTCTGGTACCTACAACTTCTCCCTTCTCAGAAATTGGCGACCCATAAACTATAATCGGAAACTGTGAACCATCATCACGTACTCCTGTATATTCATTACCTGCTGTAAAATCATGATCTTTAATACTTCTCAGCATATTTTCTCTCATGCGGGCATGATCTTCTGGTGCAATGAAATCAAATGCGAAACGCCCAATCGGTGATGATTTATATCTGAACGCTTCAATTCCGGCCTGATTCAAATATGTCTGGCAGCCTTCCAGATTCATTTCATAAACAGTTTGAGGGAGCATTTCGGACAGTTCGCGGTACTTTTGTTCGCTTTCCCGCAAAGCCGTTTCCATTCTTTTTCTGTCGGTAATATCTTGTTGAACAACAATATAGCCTTCTATGTTTTCATCCTCGTCTTTGTAAGGCGATGCAACTGTATTTGCCCAATAATGATTACCATTTTTATTGTGTGTGAGTAACTCGCCTTGCCATTTTTCGCCCTTCAACATGCTTTCAACCACTTCTTTTCGCGATTCATGTACTTCTTCGCCATAAAAAAGCTCGGCAACTGTTTTGTTAATCAACTCCTCTTTCGTATAACCTGATAACCTTTCAAAGCCCGGATTTACATACTCGAACCGGAAGTATTTATCCAGAATAAATATAGCTCCGGGCGTTTGCTCGAATGCCAAACGGATTTTTTTAAGTTCTTTGTTTTCAGACATTATCTTCAATTATTAATGGTTTTTATACTCAGATCCTACAATAATTCTTTTATAGCTTGAAAGACACAAAGTTATAATTTTTTACAAGTAACTACAACATTTTGTTATTGAAACCTGTTTTTTCGGTATTAAAACAGGATTCTTCTGCAATGAAACTCCAAGAATGCTATTTCTATCAGTTCAATAAAAATTATTTCACTGTGAAAAATACGGTTTTCAATGCTTGGATGTTGAAATTGAGTTTTTAAATAATAGATATTCTTGTCAATCGTCATCATTCTTTAATAAAAAAAACAGCTTGAAAACCTACTGTTAAGAACCATATTAATTTTTCGTTGTTATAGCAGTGATAAAGTACGAAACTGAAATACTTGTACTTTCTCTTCAATATTCCAATTAAAATAATTGCTAAAAAATGATTTTTGACAATTTTAAGCCAATAGAAGATAAGATTTTTAGAGTTATCGACAATGAGGGCAAGGTGATCAACCCTGATTATATGCCTGATTTAGATGATGCTACCATAATACAAGCCTACAAATCCATGCTTTATTTCAGAACAGCCGACGAAATGGCCGTTTCTTATCAACGCCAAGGTCGAATGTATACTTACCCGCCTTGTATCGGACACGAAGCCATTCATGCTGCCTCAGGTCTGATTATTCGAGATAAAGATTGGTTGGTACCAGCATTTCGTGAAGTTGGTTTGATGCTTCAAAAAGGGGTAACTATGAAGGAAATTTTCCTTTATTATATGGGTTACGAGGAAGGTAGCAACTACAAGAATGCAAAAAACGTTTTGCCAATCAGCATTTCTATCGGAACCCAATTTCAACATGCTACAGGCATTGGATATTCAGTAAAGTATCAAAAAAGTGATCAATTGGTATTTACAACAATTGGCGATGGCGGCACTTCGGAAGGAGATTTCAGCGAAGCACTGAATTTTGCGGGAAACTGGAAAGTTCCTGTGATTTTTACCATCCAAAATAATCAATATGCCATTTCAGTTCCGGTTAAAACCCAAACGAGTTCCATCAATTTGGCTGTGAAATCTTATGCTTTTGGAATTCCAGGCGTAAAAGTGGATGGGAACGACTTTTTTGCGATGTATGCCGTTTACAAAGAAGCTGCCGAATACGCACAATCGGGCAAAGGGGCAGTGCTGATTGAAGCATTGACTTACCGAAAAGGTGCACACACCACTTCGGACGACCCTACAAAATACCGCACCCAAGATGAAGAAATGGAATGGGCAGAAACCGACCCTATGTTGCGGCTGAAAAAGTATATGGTTGCAAAAGGCATTTGGAAAGAAAATGAGGAAGAATTGATTGAGCAATATAAATTAGATGTAGATCAGCAATTTGAGGAGGCCGAGAATTTTGCGCCTTACAAATTGAGTGATGCTTTCGATTATATGTATGTGGATATGCCCGACGACCTCAACAAACAAAAATCGGAGTATGAAGAATTTTTAACTTGGAAGGAAAATAGGAAATGAGCGTAATGACTATCGTCCAAGCAATTAACAATGCGTTGGACATCAAACTTGAAGAAGATAAATCGGTGGTAGTTTTTGGCGAAGATGTGGGCGTTGAAGGCGGCGTTTTCAGAGTAACCGAAAAGCTTCAACAAAAATATGGTGTCGAAAGAGTTTTTGACACGCCAATTGCAGAATCAGCCATCGTTGGAACTGGACTCGGCATGGCCGTTTCAGGATTAAGACCCGTAGTTGAACTTCAATTCGATGGTTTTACTTATCCTGCTTTTAATCAATTGATTTCCAATGTTTCGCGCATGTACAATCGCTCGCGAGGTTCGTACAAAGCACCCATGGTGATCCGTTTTCCGTATGGTGGCGGCATCAATGCTGTAGAACATCACTCAGAAAGTCCTGAGGCTTTGTACTCGCATATTCCCGGATTAAAAGTAGTCGTTCCGTCCACTCCTCACGATGCCAAAGGGCTGATGATTGCTGCTATCGAAAGCGATGATCCGATTATTTTTATGGAGCCTAAAAGAATTTATAGAGCTATCAAACAAGAAGTTTCTGATGAGAAATTCAGCATTCCAATTGGAAAAGCCAAGGTACTAACCGAAGGAACGGATGTTACAATTGTGGCATTTGGTGCTATGATTCGGGAATGTCAGAAAGCAATGGTCATGGCTAACGAAGCTGGGATTTCAGTTGAATTAATTGATCTTAGAACGATTTATCCTATTGATAAAGAAACGATTGTAAATTCAATCAAAAAAACTGGGAAAGTTATTATTGTCGCTGAAGCTCCCAGTTCATTCAGTGTGGGTGGCGAATTGATGGCGATTGCCAACGAAGATGCTTTTCTGTATTTGGAAGCACCGCCTAAAAGAGTGATGGGTTTTGATACCATTGTCCCCATGGCAAAAGGGGAACATTTCTACATGATAACGCCTGAGAGAATTTTTTACGAAATAGAACGAACAGTAAACTTTTAAAAATCAAATCAATGAACTATATTTTTAATTTTCCGGATATCGGTGAAGGACTTGATGAAGGTACTATACTGAAATGGTATATTACAGAAGGTGACTATGTTAAGGCAGGTCAACCGATTGTAAATATGGAAACTGACAAGGTGGTTACAGACATTCCATCGCCAAAAAATGGAAAAATTGTACGCACTTATGGAATTGTAGGTGATATAATTAGAGTTGGCGGTCCTTTGGTTGAAATTGAAATGGAGGGTGCGGCAATGTCAAGTACAACATTAATTGTAGAAGAAGCGAAAGCCGAAAATGAAGCTGGTGTGGTTGGAACTTTGGAAACGGCTGGGGCAAGTCCATTATTAGCTGCAAGCGAGGAAATCGGAACAAATAAGAAAGCAGAAAGCAATGTTCTAAACAAAGCCATTGCAACACCACATTCACGAGCCATTGCCCGCAGTCTCGACATTGACATCAATGAAGTTGTTGGAACTGGTCCTTCGGGTAGAGTAACCAAGGAAGATGTAGAAAATTACAAAAGCTCGGTTTCTAAGGATTCAGTGCTGAAAAACGAAAGTGCTGAACAACAAAACATTTCTGAATTAGTTAGTTACGAGCCACTGACTCAGATTCGGAAAACCATTGCCAAAAACATGCTGAATTCTAAACTGAATGCGGCTCACATGGCACTCTTCGAGGAAGTTGAAGTAACTGAATTGATAGCGGTTCGGGAGCGTTTCAAGAAAGAATATGCCGACCAAAATATCAAACTTACCTATTTGCCCTTTATCGTTAAAGCTACAGCCAAAGCACTCAAAAAACATCGGCAGTTGAATTCTCAATTGGACATGGAAAATAATAGAATGATTTACAAAAAATATTATAATATTGCCATTGCCGTAGATACGCCCGAAGGTTTGGTGGTGCCTGTTATCCGAAATGCTGACAAATTGAGCATTTTTGAAATTGCCTTGAAGATCAGCGAATTGTCCGAAAAAGCACATAACCGTAGCTTGACCATGGAAGATTTAAAAGATGGTACTTTTACTTTGACAAACTTCGGTTCAATCGGTGGGATTTTTGGAACTCCAGTGATTAATTATCCACAAGCAGGAATTTTGGGTATAGGTAGACTGATGAAAACACCCATCGTCAAAAACGATCAGATTGTGATTGGGAACATTTTACCACTGTCACTTTCAGCGGATCATCGCATTGTGGATGGGGGTGAGGCATCGCGATTTATGAATAGCATAATTGCGTATTTGTCCGATCCAGTTTCTATGTTGATGGATTAAGAAAAGTTTAGTGTTTTGTGTTCTGCGTTTAGTTTTTTTTGAGAAAAGTGATACATCTTTTTGAAAATAAATGATTATTTTTGTAGAAAATAAAAACAATAAAAACAACAATATGAAACGAATCATCAGTACAACAAATGCCCCTGCTGCTATCGGACCTTACAGTCAGGCAGTAGAAGCTAATGGAACACTTTACATTTCAGGTCAATTGCCCGTAAATCCGCTCATTGGAAAGATTGAAGCAGAAAACATTACAGATCAAACTGAACAAGTTTTAAAAAATATCAAAGCTGTATTGACCGAAGCAGGTTACGATTTTAACGATGTTGTGAAGTCAACGGTTTTCTTATCCGACATTTCAAATTTTGCCGGAATGAACGAAGTTTATAAAAAACATTATCTAACTGATTGTCCGGCTCGCTCAACATTTGCTGTCAAAGATTTACCTATGGGAGCACTTGTGGAAATTGAAACAATAGCTGCAAAATAAATTTGTTGGTGGGAGAATTAGATGACATAATAATAAGTAATTTAAAACCTCTTCTTAGAGAAACATTAGAAGAGGTTTTTTTTTCTTGGCTTTGACTTTATAGATTAGGCTTGTAAGTAGAAGTATTAGAGACTTAGGTAACCAAACATCCCCTTTAGGGCTTGGGGCAGTTTTGATTATTCAACCACTTTACCCAGCGTTACATAACATAAGTAACTTTTTACATCATAACCCATATCAGAAATCAGCTGGCTGTAAGTTTTTATTTGTGACAAGTAGGATTTCTGTTCGACAAACCCAAATTTATAATCCACAATCTGTGCTTTATTATCCCGAATCGTAACTCTATCAGGGCGATACATGTCGCCACTTGGAGTTAAGATGGTTGCTTCGTTCAGCACGGTTTGGCTTTCGTGAAACCATTCATCAACGAAAGGCATTGCCCAGAATTTATCCATCTCATTTTCAATTATTGGACGATCTGCTTCATTGATACGACCTTCGTTAATCATTTCCAAAATAGCATTACTTTGATCGGATTTACGTTGTATTTTACGTAAAATGTCGTGCATGATAATTCCATAATTCAGTTTATTCTCAGTTAATTCCTGATTTTCAGCCCAATAATCGGCACTAATATGCTTAATTCTTAATCGGCTGGCACTACTTACCGAAGGATAATTTGATATTTTTTCATTCAATTCTACAGTTTGTTCTTCCTCATATTCAAATTGAATAGGTTCGCCCAACTCTAAAATTCCATTTTCTTCATCGAAAGCATCATGCAATGAAATCTCAGCTTTTTCGTCAGTTTGACCATTGAAAACGTAAAACAATAAATCTGAAAGCGATGTTATCTTCTCAACCTTTTCGGGTATCGTTTTTGGTCGGGGCGAAAAACAAATCAGCTCATTTCTGGCACGCGTAAAAGCCACATAAGCCACATTCAGATTGTCGATATACTGGTGCATTTGTTCGTCGAAATAATTTTCAGCAAAAATGGAATTTCCCAGCACTGATGAGTATTCTACTGGAATAAGCGGGATATCGTTGAAAGGTGCTTCGGTAGGTTTACACCAGAGTATATTATTGATGAAATAATTTGACTTTTTATCCATCTCCCATTCGCAAAATGGGATGATAACCACCTTGAAATCAAGCCCTTTTGATTTGTGAATAGTCATTATTTTGAAAGCCATCTGATTGTCAGGCGACACAACCCATTGTCTTTCCCCATTTTTCGCCCACCATTTCATAAAACTATTTACATCGGAAGTTCTGCCCGAATTGAATTTATAGACAACATCCTGAAAAGCTTGTATAAAGATTGCTTCGTTCGGCCATGCACCAATATTAAAAAGCGTAATAATCTGTTCGACTATATTGAAAATTGAGCTGTTACGCAATTTTTGAAGTTCCTCATTCTCATAATCTGTGAATATAGCAGAAATTTGCTGTTCGTTTTTACGTTTTGAGAAAGAAGTTTTTAAGGCTTGGTCTTCGTCCAACTGTAAGCAAAAACGGGCATATTCATAATTCACTATTGTCTGATGAACTTCATCGTCGGCGTGAATAAAAAGATTCAATAAGCCTAACAAAAACCGCACTGATGGTGATGATTCAACAGGCAAACCTTCGTTGCCAATGATGTCATAACTAAAACCCAGTTTAGCTTCGGGCGACGACTTAAACCTGAGAAGTGTTTGAATTATTTGGGTGGCATGGTTATTTTTCTTAACTAAGATGCCAACATCTCCAGGTTTATAACCTCTGCTTTGAAGCTCTTCGAGCAATGCTGGCAATTGCTTCAAAGTTTCATCTTGCCAAGTTTCGTCAGTTTCGTTTCTGTCGATAAACCGAATATCAACGCGTCCTTCATTCGGTTTAGCGGTGTTTTTTTGTTTTAATTCATTGTATGCATGGCTAATGCTTGCATTGAGCCGGTTCAATTCCGGATATGTAGTAAGTACTGGAAGTAAATTAGCATTCAACTTGATTTGCAGCACTTCGGCCGCTTGTCTGAAAAACTCATTATTGAACAACACTACATTTTTATCGCTTCGATAGTTTGTGTCCAAGTCGATGGTTTTATATTGATCCTCAGAAAAATCCTCTAGAATTTGCCGATCCAGCAAATTCCAATCTGAATTACGCCAACGGTAGATGCTCTGTTTAACATCTCCCACTACCATGTTGAAATTGCCAGATGATAAGCTATTGGAAACCAATGGAAAAAAATTTTTCCATTGCAAAGTAGAAGTGTCTTGAAACTCATCAATCATAAAATGATTGATATTAATACCAGTTTTTTCGTAAACAAATGGGGTTTCGCTGTTGTCAATAATCTTATTCAGCAGCATATTTGTATCCGTAATCAACATTGAATTCTGCTCTTCAGTCAGGTTTTTAATCTGAAATGCTAAGTCGGTTAGAATTCCTAAAGTGTTGATGTTCTTCAGGATAATAGCAGCTGAATTGAAATATACAATGTCTTTCTGTACACATTCCACTATCAATTGGAGTTTCGTCTTCAATCCATTGTTGTAAGCAACGGTGATAGTTTGCTGTATGTCTTTCGGAGTAGATTTGGCATAACAATTTTCACTTTCTTCGGACATGGCAATAAAAGTATCAGTTACTTCATATTTACCATCCAGAATTTTCGTCAAGTTTT
>JBBSCW010000147.1:0-8046 GCA_038249855.1 Bacteroidales bacterium | reverse complement strand
CTTTCATAGTACATTTCCAGAATCTCTTTGCAGGGTGACCCCAACGCCTGATAAAGTCTCTTAATCAAATGGACCAAATGTTCATGCTCATAGTGCTCCTGTATCCCGTTGTCATGCGCCTCTTTAAAATTTTCCAATGCCTTCGCTTCAATTCCTCTCCTTTTTATGGCGTTAAGAATAACATTTTTGCCAATGCTAAACAGGTAGGTCTTAATCGTTACCTCCAAAGCATCTGCCTTTCCACTTTTCACGCTTTTATAAAACCCCACAATTGATTCCTGAAACACATCCTTGGCCTCTTCAATAGATACCTGATGGTTGCGAATAGCCCAACTCACAAATTCATCTCTGTATACTTCATAAAGCTGAAACAGGATTTTCTCGCTGCCAGCCTTTATGGCTTCGATTATTGCTGAGGTTTCGAGATTCAAAATATGGGTTTTGCTGTTCAAAGGCTTAGTAAAATAGGTTTTGTGAAAGTAACTGAAAAATAAATTAAGATTTCAGTTACTTCTTCCTTTAATGATTGACAAAGATAAAAATCAATGAAATGAAAATTTGTACAAATTGGAATTTAATAACAATAGAGTTTAATGTTGAAACCCTGATAAATTGCTGCTTACGAAAATTGTGACCCAATTTTGATGGAGAGTCTAAAAGATGGGATTACTATAGGGGAGTTCTAAAAATCAAATTGTTAATAAACAACGATATAACTAATTGATAATCAAATAATTATGATTATATTTACGTTATAAATAAGTTAGACAAAAAATGAAGTTAATACGCTACAAAACACAAGGAAAAAAAGGATTATTTGACGAACAAAACTCGATAGAACTTTTATCAGAAATTGGTAATCCATTAGAGATGGTAAGTAAGGTGATAGATTTTGAAATGTTTCGTTCAACCTTAGAGAACAAATTATTGAATACGAATAAAAAAAATAACGCAGGAGCAAAACCATTTGACACGGTGTTAATGTTTAAGATTTTGATTTTACAACGCTATTATGGGCTTGGTGATAAACAAATAGAGTATCAAATTATTGATAGAATTAGTTTTAAAAATTTTCTTGGCTTAGAAACAGGCGATAAAATACCCGATGAAAAAACAGTATGGGCATTTAGGGAATCAATAACAAACGAAGGACTTGTGGAGGATTTGTTTCATCAATTTAAAAGTCATTTAGAATCTAAAGAATTAATTTTTAACGAAGGCCAGCTTGTGGATGCAAGCTTTACTATAGCACCACGTCAACGTAATACTCGAGAAGAAAATGAGAAAATAAAAAACGGAGAAGGGGATGATTTATGGAATGAGTATCCCCATAAAAAATGCCATAAAGATATTGATGCACGTTGGACACAAAAAAACAAAGAAACGTTTTATGGTTATAAAAACCATGCAAAAGTTGACACAAAAAGTAAATTCATAAATACGTATGTTGTTACCGATGCGTCAGTTCATGATTCGCAAGCTTTAGAAAGTTTATTGGATGAAAAAGATAAAGGGCAAGTATTACATGCCGATAGTGCTTATACAGGCGAAGAACAAGAGAAAACGATTGGAAAATATAAAATGAAAAATAAAGTTCACGAGAAAGGTTACCGCAACTCGCCATTAACAGATGAACAAAAAGCTACCAATAAAGAAAAATCAAAAACAAGAGCAAGGGTAGAACACGTATTTGGATTTATGTAACAAAGTATGAATGGCTTATTTATACGCTCAGTTGGAATAGTAAGAGCAACTGGAATAATTGGTCTTATAAATTTAACATACAATTTATTTAGGTACGAACAAACCATAAGATTAGATATTAAATACACTGATAGATAGATAGATAGATAGAAAAATTAGTAGGTTGTAAGAAAAAAATAATGCATTTTTGGAAAACAGATTATAAAAAATCGGTTAACGGGTTCTCCGATTTTTAGTCAAATCTCTAAAAGTGAATTTTTAGAACCCACCTATACACTAAGAAAGATCGAACCGAATCAAGTGATCCTAATTGAGCGAGTTTCTGATGATTGCCAACCCTTTGCAAAAGCTGATATTTCTTTGAGTACTGTTATGGAATTATTAGGCTGGGAATACTGCTGTGATGTTCTGATTCATGAATTTAGAGATACTAACGAAACCTTATAACAAAATGATAAACTTTAAAACCTTATGTCTTGTGCTTCTTGCGGCCATAATGTGCTTCGCTTGTTCAGATTGGAAGAAGAAACAATTTGAGTCTTGCGAAGAAGCAAATTCAGCTTTTAAAAATGCTGACTATGACGAAATTGTTAGAGAATTTGGAGAGCCAAAAGAGACATTCGAGCATTGGAATGCGTATGGCTGTGACGGAGATGGACTCGCATTTGAGGCAATGTGGACTGGCGTTGGTGTAAATGGTAAGGATTCTCGAATTTTTTTTAAGGCATATGAGCTAAGCCCTGGAAGATTATCAGCAGCTTATTCTTGTACTGTTGAATGTGATTAAGGGGTATATGTCATCAGGAAAACAATGTCCCAATTGTGGTGCAGATAACGATCTGTTGTTTACGAATTGTCAATTCTGTAAAACTGGTTTACCAACGATTGATGTTAATTCGATTTCCAATGAAGATTTGCTTCAAAATGCAGCAGAGTGGGTTGCTAAAATGGGAATGCCCTTTTCAGTTTCTGGACCAAATGCAAATCAATGGACTGGCAAGGATATTCGCCATTATCAAGTAAACGAGATAGCAGGAATTGCGCTCAAATACTTAACGCTGCTTCAGATTCGATCAAAAAACAATACAGAACTACTTCAGACATATCAAGAGTTAAAGCATCTTCATAACTCGAAGACAAGTGGTTTCTTCACGAAAATTGGTGGCGGAAATAAAATGTTAGGCGGCCTACTTTTATTTTTTTTAGTCTATCTAATCACTTCGTTCGCTTGGTGCACTAATCAATGTAGTTCAGACTCTACTTATGATACTGAAATCAAGCGATTGAAATCACTTGAGCAGCAAGTGGTTGAAAAAACGAGCAACAAGGAATATGACAATGCCTTAATTCTTTTAAATGGAATGGAGTATTCAATCCATTGGTCAAACAGCGATAGCCTTGAAGTCAATGCATGGCGAAGAAAAAAGGAAGGATACCTAAATACAATAAGGGAGTTAAGAAGTAAAAATTAAAATATGGCACTGGTTGAGGTTTTAAAATTCAAAGGAGACAATTCAGAATTCATCTGGAAGTTCCCGTCAAATGATTTGAAGCTTGGTGCTCAGCTCATTGTTAATAGTTCTCAATGTGCATTCTTTGTTAAGAATGGTAAAGTATTGGATGCCTTTAATGAGGGTAGATATACACTTAAGTCAGCCAATATTCCTTTACTTAATAAACTTGTAAATCTTCCATTCGGAGGAGAGTCGCCATTTGCAGCGGAAGTCTGGTTTGTTAACTTGATAACAAAGCTCGATAATAAATGGGGAACTGTTAAACCCATAAATCTGGAAGACCCATTATATAATGTCATCGTTCCGGTTAGAGCATTTGGACAATTTGGAATAAAGATTACTGACCCTAAGATATTTTTAACAACCATTGTTGGAACGGCTCATGTATTTACTGCCAATGAAATTGTTGAGTATTTCCGCGCAAAAATCTTAAGTTCAGTAACAACACTTATTTCCAGAAAAATTGTATTAGATAAAATTTCTTTGCTTCAGGTAGGTGTTTTTCAAGATGAACTTGGCAAGTATTGTCAGGATGAAATTAACAAAGAATTTACTACTTACGGTGTGGAAGTCACTGCGTTCAATTTCATGTCCATAAATGTTCCGTCTGATGATCCGTCTTTTGTCAAACTAAAAGAAGCAAAGGAACTCGCAATGAAAATTAAAACCATTGGGAAAGATATTTATCAAATGGACAGGAGTTTCAATGTGATGGAGAAAGCAGCAGAGAACGAGGGTAATGCCGGTAGTCTTCTAAATGCTGGACTTGGCTTAGGTGCTGGACTGGGTTTAGGAAACATGATGGGCAATCAGTTTGGCCAAATGGGCAGCGCATTGAATGTTAGTTCCAATAAATCGCAATTAGTACCTCCATTGATCCGGTATTACTTTGTGGTTAATGGAATTCAAAGTCAGGGATATTTATTAAGCGATTTGCCACTGTTATTTTCGGAAGGACTTGTTAAGAAAGAAACGCTTACCTGGCGAGAAGGATTAACCGAGTGGATTGAAGCTGGTGTTGTTGAAGAAATCAAAACACTATTTGGTAGTACACCACCACCAATCCCAAATAAATGATATGAAGAGCATCGTTCTCTATGCGGGATTTGGCCTGCTTATTATCAATCTTATTGCGTTTGGTATACTCAACGGATTCAAAATTTATCCTTTTATAACAAGTGAGATAAGCTTAGCTATTTCTTTAGCGCTTCTCATTTGGTTAGCCAATGCCAAACTTGATGACGCATTTAAGATTTTTATTTTTTTGGCATTCGGGATCGCACTCGTGGTAAAGTACATTGTAGCACATTATATCACCGAGTCAATTAAAGACAGTGTTCCTTTTCTTACACTGGTTGGAATTATTTCAACCGAATTACTTTTGATTATCATCTTAAAACGCATAAGCAAACACGGCTAAAAACTTACTAATCACTTTTATGAAATGTTCAGATTGTGAATATCCTTACGTTCCGTCTTCCGGAAAGTGCCCAAGTTGCGGTCATCAGAATGTTGCTGGCACGGGACTTGTAATAGGTATCATATTATTTATTTTTCTAATTATTTTTCTGCCAGTTCTGTTAGTTGGACTAGGTCTTTATCTCGGAGGGCGAAAAACGAAGTATCTTATCGGTTGGTTGTTAATAATTTCTGCGAGCTATTCAGTATTCGATGGGTTAAATAAATGGTACTTGTATGAAAGTTTGATCTGGATACTAAAAGATTACATTTTTATAGGTTATCTAATTTATCTAATTGGATTTATTTTTGGAATTGCGTGGGTAGCTAAAGGTTATAACGAGGATCGGATAGTAGAGTTGGAGGATGAGTTTGAAGATGAAGTTGATGAGGGCGGAAGTGCTGATCAAATCAATATTGAGAAATTACCAGTTTCTCTGACCAAGATGAGATCGTTAGAAGATTTAAAACATGCCAAAGACCTACTTGATTCTGGTGTTATTTCTCAAGCAGAATTTGACGAAATAAAAAGAGAAGCATTGGGTGGCAAACCAAAACAACCAAGCGCAACTCACAAAGAATACACATCATTACCACAAGCCATACCTCAGATACAAAAAATCACAATAGCTACTGAACAACTTGAAAAGAAGCCGACCGTAACTGAGAAGCCTTTTACCATACCGAAGCTTCAAGGAAAAGAGTCATGGCCAAAACCCGCCAAAAATAATAAAGTAAAATATTTTATGCTTGTAGGCGTCTCGATCACATTGATTGCGGCAATTTTATTTTTTCTCCGTTCAAATGTGGATGCTAATTTTGATTTACTTGATGATTTCAATTCCGATAAAAAATCCTTTACCAAAGAAAGCACCGAACTAGATGGTTTGTCAGAAAGTGGTGGGACACTTACCAAATACTCAAAAGAGAATACCGAGTTTATTGTATATGAAGTGGAGTTGATAGGAGAAGCTGGATCAACACGAACTATACTCTTGAGTGATAAAAACAATCAACTAAAAATAATAGAAGAAACATCCTTTTCAGGAAGTGAGTATAATAAAGGTGGCGATTCGGTTACGGAGTATTATTCATACACGAAAGATGGTTTTGTTGTGTATAACAGTTTGAGGGATAAGTTTGTGGAGCGTGCAAATTTGGAGAGAAAGGAGCGTGTCGAGACTTTGTTCCAAAACATATTAAGCCCAAAGTCGGCAACCTCAAACGAAATACGCAAAACTGCTGAACAAATTGCGAATAATGAATCAGTTGTAAAGGAAGAGGAATTTTACGATAATGGCTTTTTGAGAACCCCAACTGGTGAGCGTTACAGAAAAATTAAACTACAAATCCCCAATCATGATGAACAAGGAACTACTTCTGAAATTGAGATCACCGGGCCAGTTGATGGTATATACTTCAATTCATCGCAAGAACCCAGCACATATATAGAAGTCCAATACGATAATGATAAAATTTGGGTTTCATCATGGAAAGGAAATGAACAACCTTCAAAAGAGAAAGCTTTTGTTACGAGTAAAGGACTTCTCTCTTTTGGGGGTCAGGAATTTGACTATGACAGGTTTGATGAATCCATCGCAGATGTTAGAGCACTTACGCTTACTAATTCTGCGGGAGAAGTTTTTTATTGGTATTATGATCATTAATACAATTAAATCAGCGAATTAACTTACTATGCCAAAATCTATCCTGCTTCTTCTAACCTTTTTGATATCAACAAATCTTTTAGCCCAGGAAATAGATCCAGAGGAACGCCAGACCAGGCAACTTACCTACAGTGATGTTGATCGAATTATTGATTCTACTAATTTGTATAGAATCCATTTTGTTTTCCGAAAACTTGGGTATGCGGCCGGAGGGGGTGAATTTCTCTATACAAAATATGTAGACTATTATGACAAAACCACAAACAAAATAGTAAGCCGACTTGATATCCGCGAAATATTAACGCGAGCTGGCTATAAAGTAATAGATGGGATTGACCAGACAAAAACTAAAGCGACTTTGTATGCGGCATCTGATACCCATTTTAGCTTTGATACTAATACCATGGGAATGGTTTCGGTTGATATCCGAACAAAAGAAATCACTTATAATCACTTGGGTAAAAATGGGAAGCTCACGCCTTTTTGGGGTAACAACGATTTTATAGTTGCACTTCTATATGAAGACTGTGACGGAACAAAGTCGTTTTGTAAATCCTTTGTTGTTTTGGATGCAAACTATCACACAATATTGAAGATCAGCTACAATAAATTAGATGTTGGCTTAAAATCTACCATAAAGAAGAATGGTATAATCCAATTGCCTGTAAAGGCACCCTATATTATTGAGTTCAACACAACACTATTAAATAAGCTTTCTCAAATAAGCCCACAAGACTTTAAGGTTAATGGTTATGATGGAGATATTTTCAATGGGCTTCTGAAATTTCATGATACCGGATTGTATTCTGCAAATCTTAAAGCTATTTCACCTGATAATTCTGGCTCTACCCCAATGTATGTTAAGGTCGAAATTGATAAAGCAACTGGGACAATTGTTTCAGATTCCAAGATTCCTGATGGTCTATATAAAATAGTTTGGTCGGACTATCTTAAAGTGGAAAGTTTTATAGAAATAAGCGGAAATAAATTTCCGCCATCCCCTCCCATTTCGGAAGTGATTAAATCCCCTGATAAAATTGAATTCTTTTACCCTGGGTTTAATTTCTCGCATAGTGGTTTTTTGAAACTAATGGGATTGAAGGTTACCGTTTACAAATAGTTTTCTTATAAAACATCTCGTTTCAACCACATGCTTGATCTAAGACTGATGGGCAGGTGGGTTTGGCTGTTGCCATTGCTTTGGTGTCGCGGGGGCATGTGTGGCAATGGGAAGTGCCAAAAGCGTGGGGCAGAATCTTTTTAGGTTGCCGTGCGGTGGGGATTCGGAGACGAGTCTTTATCGTTTACTGAGTCCAAGTCCATTAATGTTTTAATTTCTTTTGTTCCAAGTTTTCCAATGAAACGCTTACTTGTCCACGTGCAGAAACTTTGTTAGTAAGTCGTCCTTCGTTTTTTATTCCCTTAGTTCTTTTCTTGTTCCCTCTTGTGTAGCGTGGAGAAACTTAAAGGGTTGGATTGTCTGACGTCACTTCGTTGTCGTGGAGAATTTGTCGGGTTGGTTGAAGGGCATTGGTGCCAACGTTGGAGTTTATGACGGCTGCGGCTTTCGAAGCTGCGTCCTGTCCCACGTTGCCGAACGAAATTAAGAAAACTAAAATTTATACCTACACCTAACCCGCAGCTGGCATAAACTTTTTGTTGCCGGCCGTGCGTTTTCGTCCGACCGTTTATTATTGATGAGT
>JBBSCW010000146.1:0-8073 GCA_038249855.1 Bacteroidales bacterium | reverse complement strand
TTAGTTGAACTAGAAATCAGTGCAAAGGAGAAAGAGATTGAATTAATACAAAGTGATAATCTGGAAACAGAATCTGATTCTGAACTTAATCCTGAAGAACTTTCAATTGAACATGATGAGATTAATAGAGATTTACATTTAGTTGAACTAGAAATCAGTGCAAAGGAGAAAGAGATTGAATTAATACAAAGTGATAATCTGGAAACAGAATTTGATTCTGAACTTAATCCTGAAGAATTTTCAATGCAAAGTAAAATCGAAACGATTGAACTTACTATTGAGAATGAGTTAGATAGCTCCAGGAACTTGGATGAAAATCAGATTGATGAAACAGAGATTCTTGTTGAGAAGCCTAAAAAGAAAAGAGGATGTTTGACTGTTTTTATCATAATTTTGGCACTTATTATAGCTTTCGTTGTCAATTATTATTTGTCATCGGCTACTCGTTGTTGGATAAAATATTCTCTTTTATCGGAGGAAAATTTAGACAAGCTCTCAAATATGAGTACTACTTCAAGCGACTGGTTTATAGGTGTAAAGTCGTGGTTCGATAAGAAAGCTAATGTTGACTCGAAAGAACAAAATATTCCTAAGAAAGTTGTAAAACAAGCTGTAAGTCCTATTCCCATAGCTACTCCTGACTCCACTTTAGATTCTTTGGTAATAACTCAAAACAAAGTTATATCTGTTCAGGGTAAGCTAGCTATCGATACAGTCAAAGTTGCGCCTAAACACATTGAAAAGGTAGATAGTTTAAGACGATTATTTGAAGGTCCGAGAACTTATACATCATCTTATGGCACTGAAAAAATTATTGCAGGCAGTCGATTGACATTGATTTCGTTAAAGTATTATGGTCATAGAGATTTTTGGGTTTATATCTATGAGGCAAATCAGGATCTGATTCAGGATCCTGATAGAATTCCACTTGGAACAGTAATTACTATTCCTAAGCTTGATAATCGTTTGATTGATAAAAATAACCCACGATGCCTTCAAAAAGCCAAGGAACTGCATGATTTATATGTGGGTAAAAAGTAATTTATTTTAGTGAATTACAGGTGAAAATTCTGCATCGAATTATATGATGCAGAATTTTTTATTGCATAAAATCTTAAAAAACATTATACAATGTATTTAACAATACACTACAAGTCTTATTAATCTAAATTCAGGTTAATAGTTATTAAATCAAAGATTTAGCTACATTTTTTGAAGTATATTTGCGACTCAAAACAACATATTAAATAAAAAGGATTATATATGAATCAATCAGTTGATATTAGAGAACTTAACGAAAAAATAGAGAAACAGAGTTCGTTTGTAGACGCCTTGGTTATGGGAATGGACAAGGTGATTATAGGTCAAAAGCACTTGGTAGAATCCTTGCTGATTGGATTGTTATCCGATGGTCATATTCTGCTCGAAGGTGTGCCTGGGTTGGCTAAAACTTTAGCTATTAAAACATTGTCAGACTTGATTAAATGTGATTTCAGCCGTATTCAGTTTACCCCCGATTTATTACCTGCCGATGTTATTGGTACGATGATTTATAGTCAGAAAAAAGAAGAATTTAGCATCAAAAAAGGACCAATCTTTGCCAATTTAGTACTTGCCGACGAAATAAACCGTGCTCCAGCCAAGGTTCAGAGTGCTTTGCTCGAAGCGATGCAAGAACGTCAGATAACTATTGGTGAAAATACCTTTAAACTTGATGAGCCGTTTTTAGTAATGGCAACACAAAACCCAATTGAACAAGAAGGAACTTATCCCCTACCAGAGGCTCAAGTAGATCGTTTTATGTTGAAGGTGATTATCAATTATCCAAAAAAAGAGGAAGAAAGATTGATTATCCGCCAGAATCTTGCTAAAGAAAAACCGGTTGTAACTCCTATTCTTTCACCTAAAGACATTATAGAAGCTCGCGATATCGTTCGTCAGGTTTATATTGACGAAAAAATTGAACGCTATATAGTTGATATAGTTTTTGCCACTCGCTTTCCACAAGATTACGGACTCGATTCACTGAAAGAAATGATTTCGTTTGGTGCATCGCCTCGTGCTTCTATCAACCTTGCATTGGCAGCTCGCGCATACGCCTTTATCAAACGCAGAGGTTATGTGATTCCCGAAGATATACGTGCAGTATGCTACGATGTATTGCGCCACAGAATTGGATTGAGCTACGAAGCCGAAGCCAATAATATGACTACCGAAGAAATTATTACCGAAATCTTGAATACAGTAGAAGTGCCTTAATTAAGGGAATTTGCCAATATTTCAATGTGCCAATATGTCAATATGCTTACTCTTGAGTGATTATTTTTTGCATAAAATATTTCATAAAAGTTTAATTTGTTTTTTAGCAATTGTCAAACTATCAAATTAGCAAATTGACACATTGGCAAATTAGCACATTGGCAAATTAAAACATTGGCAGATTAGCACATTGGCAGATTACCAGATTAGCACATTGGCATATTAGATGATTTATGGAAACGAGTGAATTAATAAAAAAAGTACGGAAAATAGAGATAAAGACGAAAGGTTTATCGAAGAACATTTTTGCAGGTGAATATCATTCTGCATTTAAGGGACGCGGTATGACTTTTGCTGAAGTGCGTGAGTATCAGTATGGTGACGATATTCGTTCGATTGACTGGAATGTTACTGCTCGTTTTGCGCATCCGTATATTAAGGTTTTCGAGGAAGAGCGCGAATTGACTGTGATGCTGCTTATTGATGTTTCTGGAAGTCGAGATTTTGGTACTGTAACGCAAATGAAGCGTGATATTTTTACCGAAGTGGCTGCAACCCTTGCATTCTCAACTATTCAGAATAATGATAAAATAGGCGTAATATTTTTCTCCGATAAAATTGAGAAATTTATTCCTCCAAAAAAGGGAAAGAAACACGTACTTCAGATCATACGTGAATTAATTGACTTTAAGCCCGATAGTACTCAAACTGATATCGGTTTTGCACTGCGTTATTTTACGAATGTTATCAAAAAAAGTTCTACCGCATTTATTATTTCCGATTTTATTGATAATAGTTTCGATAAAGAACTTCAAATTGCCAACCGGAAACACGATATTGTAGCCTTGCAAGTGTATGATATTCGTGAAACAGAATTGCCTGATGTAGGTTTGATTAAGCTCAAAGATGCTGAAACTGGTATAAGAATTTGGGTAGATACATCGGATATTCGATTGCGTAAAACCTATAAACACGCCTGGGGCGAAAGGCAGCTCGAACTTCAAAAATGTTTTACAAAATCAGGGGTCGATTCAGTTTCGATGAGTACTTCGGAGGATTATGTAAAAGCACTGATGAAGTTATTTAAAATGAGGGCATAATAATTAATTTGTTTCGTTTATTACAACCAAAATTCAAATTTTTGGCATCAAAGAAATTGAAAGTCAACATTTTATGAGAAAGATTCTTTTATATTGCTTTTTAATTACAAGTCCATTCTTTTACGGAGCTTTGGCACAAAACATTACAGTTACGGCTCGTATCGATTCTTCATTAATTTGGATTGGAAGTCAAACCAAATTGACATTTGAAATTTCGCAACAGCCCAATCAGAAAGTAAGTACGCCTTTGTTCTCTGATACGATTGTTTCGGGTTTGGAAATTGTAGAGCCAGCCAAAAATGACACAGTAAAGTCGCCAGATGGTCATATTATTGTAAATCAACACTATACTGTTACTTCGTTTGTAGATTCATTACTTTATATACCTCCTTATCCATTTATAGTGAATGGGGATACAGTTTGGACTAAATCGCTTTCGCTCAAAGTGGTTCAGCCTTTTGAGATTGATACTACTGCTAATAAATTTACCGATATTAAACCTGTTTTAGTTCCAAAATTCTACTGGAAAGGATTAATTAAAACAGTACTTGTAATTCTGGCTATATTATTGATTTTGATAGCCTTGTATTTTGTTATTCGTAGATATATTCAGAAAAAACCGATATTACCTACACCTTCTCCTGAATCGCTGTTGCCTCCATATGTGGTGGCTATTGGAAAGTTGAATGCTATAAAACAACAAAAACTTTGGCAGCAAAATAGGTCGAAAGAGTTCCATACTGAACTTACCAATGTGGTTAGAGAATATATTGAACGCACTTTTGAAATACCAAGTTTGGAAATGACATCTGATGAAATAATTTCACATCTCAATCATTTGAAATTTGAATCTAATCCAGCTTATAAGGCTTTGAATCAAATACTCCAATTGGCTGATTTGGTGAAATTTGCTAAATGGAATCCGCTGCCCGATGAGCATGAATTAAGTTTATCCAACTCATTTTTATTTGTGGAGCAAACAAAAATTGAGGAAAAAGTAGCTGAAGCTGTAAAGGAAACCGAAGAATAAATTATAGATGATTTTTACAAATTATTGGCAGCTAATTCCTTAATCCGATAATTATATAGTATCCAAAATTCAAAGTAGCATGACATTCAATAATCCGGAATATTTATTTTTACTATTATTACTCATTCCCGTTATTTTCTGGTATTTTAAGGAAATGCGTAATTCAGATGCGAGTTTGCAGATTTCTTCGCATGGAAATTTACAGAATTACAGCAAAAGCTTTAAAGTAAGATTATTACACGCACCATTCATCCTGAGAGTATTGGCTATTGTACTTATAATTATTGCCTTAGCTCGTCCACAAGCGTTGAATTCATGGCGTACCGAAAATACTGAGGGTATTGATATTATGTTGGCATTAGACGTTTCGGGTTCTATGTTGGCTGAGGATTTAAAGCCAAATCGGTTAGAAGCATCAAAGGAAGTTGCCTCAGAATTTATACTCTCACGACCAAATGATAATATCGGGTTAGTAGTTTTTGCTGGCGAAAGTTTCACCCAATGTCCTTTAACCACCGATCATGCCGTTTTGATAAATCTTTTTAAAGCGGTAAATTATGGTCTGATTGAGGATGGAACTGCTATCGGACTGGGACTTGGCAATGCTGTGAGCCGTATCAAGGAAAGTAAAGCTAAATCCAAAGTTATTATTTTGCTCACCGATGGTTCTAACAATCGTGGCGATATAGCACCAATTACTGCAGCCGAAATTGCAAAAAGTTTTGGGATCAGAGTTTATACTATCGGTGTGGGTTCTTATGGAAAGGTCAATGTTCCTGTTCAAACTCCTGTTGGAATTCAATATCAATTAATGGACTCGGACTTTGACGAAAAGACATTGCAAGATATAGCTGCCATGACTGGTGGAAATTACTTCCGCGCTACTAATAATGGCAAATTGAGAGCCATATATCAAGACATTGACCAAATGGAGAAAACCAAAATCAGTGTTAAGGAGTACAATAAGAAGAATGAAGAGTTTTATATATTTGCTTTGTTAGCCTTTGTTTTATTGGTTTTAGAGGTTTTATTACGCAATACTATTTTGAGGCGAATACCTTAATCTTTATTCAATTATTCATTTCGCAGCAATTATTTTTACCGAAAAGTACAACATCATGTTTAGATTTGCACATCCTGAATATTTCTTTTTATTACTCATAATACCCGTTTTAATTGGGATTTTTATTTTCTCAGTGATACAAAAAAGACGGAAAATTAAAGAATTCGGTCAACCTGAGTTGCTTGCTGAACTTATGCCCAATGTTTCGGTAGTTCGGCCGCAGTTGAAGTTTTATTTTCAGATATTAGTCATTTTTCTATTGGTAATAGTGCTTGCTCAACCGCAGTTCGGGACTAAAATGCAAAAAGAAAAGCGCGAAGGTATAGAAGTGATGATAGCTCTTGACGTTTCAAATTCGATGTTGGCTCAGGATATTCAACCCAATCGATTGGAAAAAGCAAAGCAAGTGCTTTCAAAATTGGTGGACGATATGACGAACGATAAGGTAGGGCTGGTGGTTTTTGCTGGCGATGCCTATACGCAACTTCCAATTACCGTTGATTATGTGTCGGCTAAAATGTTTATGTCTTCCATTTCGACCAAGTTAGTACCTCGTCAAGGAACTGCTATCGGAAGTGCCATTGATTTGTCTATCAAATCCTTTGGTGAAAAGAGTAAGGCTGGAAGAGCAATTGTACTGATTACTGATGGCGAAAATCACGAAGATGATGCTATTGGTGCAGCTAAATTGGCTTTGGAAAGTGGAATTGTGGTGCACGTAATCGGAATGGGGAAACCCGAAGGCTCACCTATACCCGTTGATGGTACGATGAGTTTTTGGAAGGACAAGGACGGAAATGTAGTGGTTTCAAAATTGAACGAAGAAATGTGTAAGAGTATTGCCGTGGCAGGTGGCGGAAATTATGTGAGGGTGGACAATACCAATACGGCCTATAAATTTGTGAGTAAGGAACTTGACAAAATTGCAAAATCAGAAATTAAAACTCAGGTTTTTTCAGATTATAATGATCAGTTTCAATCTTTTGCACTGCTCGCTTTGGTATTGTTGGTGATTGATACTTTCGTTTTTGCCCGTAGAAATAAACGAATGAGTCGCCTGAAAATTTTCGACTTGAAAGATATGTTTTTGAAAAAAGTGTAGATAGTTTAGTTTTTACATTTGATGTTTTAATTTATTTGAATCTATTAGTTTTATAATGAAGAATATAGCTATCTTACTACTTTTTATTGGGATGATTTTTTCTGTTTTTGCACAACAGGAGAGTTCTGATGTTACATCCGGAAATAAGCTATTCAAAGCTAAAAAGTTTACCGAGGCTGAAATCGAATATCGCAAGGGCTTGCAAAAAAATCCTAAGTCATTCGAAGCCAATTATAATCTGGGTAATGCTTTGTACAAGCAAGGTAAATTCAACGATGCTTTAGATCAATTTAAAGCAGCTTTGACACTACAACCCAGTGAAAAGGATAAGTTGGCTGCTTCGTTTCACAATGCTGGAAATGCACTTCTTTCCGAAAAGAAATTGCAAGAAAGTATAGATGCTTATAAAATGTCGTTGAAATCCAATCCGAAGGACAATGATACACGATATAACTTGGCTTATGCACAGGCATTGCTGAAAAAGCAGGAGCAAGATAAAGACAAGAACAAAGATAAAGATAAGGACAAAGACAAAGATAAAGATAAGCAAAATAAACAGGATCAGCAACAGCAGCAAAAACCACAACCTCAGCAGCCGCAAATGAATAAGGAGAATGCTCAACAAATTCTGGATGCGCTTATGCAGGATGAGAAAAATACCTTGGATAAAGCAAAAAAACAACAAGTTAAGGGCAAAAGAAGTGCTGAAAAAGATTGGTGATTTTGAAATTTTTGAACTTTTGAAATTTTTTTTAATATGAAACGCATAATATTATTAATATCACTTGGCTTAATTTTTTTGGGGAATATTCGTGCGGACGAGCCAGTGCGGCTTACGGCAAGTGGTCCGGCAACAGTAATTGTTGATAAACCTTTTCAATTGGTTTACACGGTAAATGCGAGCGGGAAAGATTTGCGTGTGCCTGACTTTAATAATTTTGAATTGTTGGCTGGTCCTTTTGAGTCCAGAAGTCAAAGTTATCAGATAATTAACGGAAAGACCTCTTCTGCTGTATCAGTTTCGTATACTTATACTTTGCAAGCTTCAAAAACAGGAACATTTTCCGTTCCTCCGGGAAATATTATGGTGGAGGGTCAAAAATACTCTTCCAATGGGCTGTCAATCAAAGTGCTACCTGCAGATGACACTTCTTCTGCTGCCTCCAGTAGCCAAGCTTCACAGTCGTCGACCACATCAGCTAAATCTATATCCAACGATAAAATATTCATCCGTACTAGTGTTTCCAAATCGAATTTGTACGAACAAGAGCCTTTGGTGGTTACTTATAAATTGTACACTCTAGCTGATGTAGTAGGTATGAATAATGTGAAATTGCCTGATTTTAATGGTTTTATGAAAGTTGAATTAGATCAGAATCAGAATAAACAGCTTTCATACGAAAACTTTAACGGGAAAAATTATGGTACAATAGTGCTTTATCAGGCTTTGCTTTATCCACAACGAACCGGTGAAGTTACTATCGATAAAGCTAATTTTGAGGCAGTAATCCGCCTACAG
>JBBSCW010000145.1:0-8077 GCA_038249855.1 Bacteroidales bacterium | reverse complement strand
GGCAAAGGAATTTACGATTTATACATTTACTATTTACTATTTTATAAGTGTAGAGTGTAATATCATTCAAAAAAGAAATTAGGCGAAGGCTGAGGCAAAGGCAAAAAAACTCTGACTAATCAAATCTATACATATTTTATAGTTTCTCAGTTCAAAATATCGGGTAGTGCTAGAAAATGCGTAATTTTGTAGTCTGATTAATTTAATCCTCAAAGTATAATCTTTTGAGGATTCATTTTTTTATAGAAAATAAAATTTTAAAAGTGGATAATAATATAATTTCAACCCAAGGTTTTGGGAATAGTTTAGATCGAAAAGATTTTGAAATAATGGCTCCAGCAGGTTCGTGGGAAAGTCTTTGGGCTGCCATTAAAGCTGGTGCGGATTCTGTGTATTTTGGTATCGAAAAACTGAATATGCGTGCCAAATCGAGTAGCAATTTTACAACCGATGATTTACGCAAGATTGTTCGTATCTGTAAAGAAAATAAGCTAAAAAGCTATCTCACAGTCAACACTATCCTTTACGACAACGATTTAACATTAATGCGTGAAATTATAGATGTCGCCAAAGAAGCAGATGTTTCAGCTATTATTGCGGCTGATGTTTCGGCGCTAATGTATGCCAATCAGATAGGTGTTGAAGTGCATCTTTCCACTCAACTTAACATTTCAAACGTGGAAGCATTGAAGTTCTATGCTCAATTTGCCGATGTGGTAGTGTTGGCTCGTGAACTCAACATGGAGCAAGTTGCTGAAATTTATGCCTCTATAACGAAAGATAATATTCGAGGAAAAAGTGGTGAGTTGATTCGCATAGAAATGTTCTGTCATGGTGCTTTGTGTATGGCTGTTTCCGGGAAATGCTACCTTAGTTTGCACGAAAAGAACATTTCAGCTAATCGGGGTGCTTGCAATCAAATATGCCGACGAGAATACATCGTAAAAGATAAGGAGTCCGAAATTGAACTCGAAATTGACAATGAATATATCATGTCGCCCAAAGACTTGAAAACCATAGGATTCATTGACGAAATGATGCGAGCTGGAGTCCGAGTTTTCAAAATTGAAGGACGAGCCAGAGGCGCTGAATACGTAAAAACCGTAGTAACTTGCTACCGCGAAGCCCTCGAATCGGTATTAGATGGTAGCTTCTCTCAGACGAAAGTAGATGCTTGGGATAATCGCCTGAGTAAAGTGTTTAACCGTGGCTTCTGGAATGGCTATTACCTCGGACAGAGATTGGGAGAATGGAGCGCCAATTATGGCTCAGAAGCAACTCATAAAAAGATTTACGTGGGAAAATGTACCAACTTTTTCCAAAAAATTGGAGTAGCCGAATTCCTACTGGAAGCACAATACTTAG
Source organism: Bacteroidales bacterium (assembly GCA_038249855.1). Lineage (GTDB taxonomy): Bacteria > Bacteroidota > Bacteroidia > Bacteroidales > Paludibacteraceae > Paludibacter. The sequence continues at coordinate 6,712 of JBBSCW010000145.1, read as the reverse complement.
AAGTTGGTGATGAAATTCTGATAACTGGCGAAACAACAGGAGCTTATGAAGACCATGTAACGGAAATGCGGGTGGAGCTAAATCCTGTTGAGAAAGTGGAAAAAGGAACTTATTTCTCAATAAAAACCAAAGACTTAATCCGCCGAAACGACAAATTATTTAAGATAGTGGAAACTAAGCATCTTAAAAAATAGCTACTGATTTATATTACTCGGAGTGGTTTTACTCGGGTGCGACTCAAAGTCGCGCCCGAGTATTAGAAATTCATTTTATTTATTTATCTTTGTCTATGTATCAATAAGAAGGAAATTCTTCCTCCGAAAAACCACAGCTCCTATTCCAAATTCTTTTATAGTTCTAAATAAAAGGCTCTTATGAAATTCAAATTGACAATTTTCTTAGTTGTTGGATTCCTACTCCATTCATCATGCGCCATTACTAATCCAAATTCCAAATCCTCTTTTAAAAGTACACTAATTCCTGGTGCTGATCAGTTGGAAATGTATCTTCCTTTATTAAAAGGGAAAAGGGTTGGCCTCATGGGAAATCAAACCTCTGTGATTGGGAAGGAGCACTTGGTGGATGTTTTGCTCAAAAAAGGAGTGGATATCAAATTTGCTTTTGCTCCTGAGCATGGCTTTCGGGGAGATATTGAGCGTGGAGAAAAAGTAAGTAACGACCGAGATGCGAAAACTGGATTGCCACTCTATTCTCTTTATGGAAAAAATGAAAAAGCAGATTCTATTGTGAACTCAATTGATGTCATGATTTTCGATTTGCAGGATGTTGGTGCGCGCTTTTATACCTATATTACTTCCATGCATCATGTTATGCAACTGGCAACTAACCACCATAAAAAAGTAATTGTTCTGGATTGTCCAAACCCCAATGGCGACCAAGTGGATGGACCTGTCAGGAAAGATGATAAGTATAAATCCAATGTTAGCTTTCATAAAATTGCGATGATTCATGGACTCACAGTGGGGGAATTGGCGAAGATGATTAATGGTGAAGGTTGGTTGGAGAATGCAGCTCAATGCGACTTGACAGTGATTCCAGTAAAAAACTACGACCATAGTATGCAGTATGATTTACCAGTGATTCCATCACCAAGTTTGCCCAATTATACTTCCGTTAGATTGTATATGTCCTTGTGTTTGTTTGAAGGAACCGATATTAATGTAGGAAGAGGGACAGATTGGCCATTTCAAGTTATTGGATATCCTGATCCTGTTTTTGGCGATTTCACATTTACTCCAAGTACTCGCCCGGGAATGGCAGCACATGTAGAACAGCAAGGTGAGAAATGCTACGGTATTGATTTGAGAAACATTAATGCTCAAAAAGAAAAGTTTACAATGAAGTATGTGTTGGGTTTTTATAATAAATCTAATTTCAAAGACAGCTTTTTTTCAAGAGCAGACTTTTTTGATAAGTTGGCTGGTACAGATCAATTAAGACTGCAAATTATTGCTGGTAAAACCGAAGCGGAAATTAAGGCTTCTTGGGTGGATGAGTTGAATCAATATAAAAAGATGAGGAAAAAATATTTGTTGTATAAAGATTTTGAATAATTCTTTAAATAGGCAATGATCATCGAAGCTTGATATGTTATTGCATAAACTATTAAATCTATAATACCATGCTTAAAAACAATCAAAAAACACTTTTTCTTTCTTCTTTCATTTTTATGGCTGGCTTGTTCATCTCATGCTCCACCTTAAATAAAGGACAAGTAACACCTCCAAGTGCTGTTGTTGAAAAAAACCAAGCCCAAGAAGAGTTTCGTGCTGCTTGGGTTGCTAGTGTTGCCAACATTAATTGGCCAAGCAAACCCGGATTGAGTACTGAAGAGCAACAAAAGGAAGCTATTGTTATGTTGGATTTTTTGAAGAACAATAAATTCAACGCTGTCATATTTCAGATCAGACCTCAAGCAGATGCTTTATACGATAGCAAATTGGAACCTTGGTCTTATTACTTGACTGGTAAAGAAGGGCAAGCTCCTAATCCTTATTATGATCCTCTTAGTTTCTGGATTAAAGAAGCGCATGATCGAGGTCTAGAGCTACATGTTTGGTTAAATCCTTATCGTGCGCATCATGTTAGTGGAGGGAAATTGGAAGACGTTTCAATTGTCAATAAGATGCCTGAATCTGTTGTCAAGTTGAAAGAAGGCTATTGGTGGTTCGATCCTTCTAGAAAGACAACCCAAGATCATTCCACAGCAGTTGTGATGGATTTGGTTAAGCGTTATGATATTGATGGTGTTCATTTTGACGATTATTTTTATCCTTACGAATCCTATAATGGTGGTGAAGATTTTCCCGATGGTGACAGTTGGAACGACTACCAAAAGAAAGGTGGAAAACTTTCCAGGGGAGATTGGCGACGTGAAAGTGTGAATAAGTTTATCAAGAATTTATATTCCGAAATTAAAGAGGAAAAGAAGTATGTTAAATTTGGGTTGAGTCCTTTTGGTATCTGGAGGCCTGGTTATCCGAGCAGTATTGAGGGTTTGGATCAATATGATAAATTATATGCCGATGCTCGCCTCTGGTTGAATGAAGGTTGGCTTGACTATTTCTCACCTCAACTTTACTGGCCTATTGGTCAAATTCCACAAAGTTATCCAGTATTATTAAGTTGGTGGCAATCAGAAAACCTTAAAGGCAGACATCTATGGCCAGGAATTAGTGTGGGGCGTGCAGGAAAAAATGCTAGAGGAGCAGATGCAATTGAAAATCAGATTATGATTTCCAGAGCTATTACGCCAAAAAGTCCTGGTGTTATCCATTGGAGCATCTCTGGTCCAATGAAAAATGACTCAGTTCTACATAGGTTGACAACCAATACTTACAAGAAAGAAGCCTTAGTTCCTGCCAGCTCATGGTTAAAAGATAAACAATTAGCAAAGCCAACATTGACACAAAAAGAAGTAGACGGTAAAATTCAACTTGAATGGAAACCGACTTTAAAAGAATCTTCTTTCAAAACTATCGTCTATACTAAGTATGGTACAACATGGAATTATAGGGTTTGGGGAAGCAAATATAATGCTACAAATCTCGAAAAAAGTACTCCTGCTGGTCAGTTGGTACAAATTGAAATTGCATTTATTGATAGAAGTGGTTATGAAAGCGATAGAGCAGTGATTAAATTGTAACTCCTATTTTTAATGTTGGAATTACCTGCATGAGACTAGATAAAGAGTAGGGTAGTTCAATGATTTACATACTAAAAGGTGCCGACAACTGATTGACACCTTTTAGTTTATATCCTAGATTTTAAGTGTGATTATACCTCATTCCAAAAATAGATTGATGATATGGGTTAGTAAATACACACAAGCTTAAGGGATGATTAAGCATTAATTAAATGTCCATCGCACCAACCCAACGTCACCTACTTGCATTTCTATTACAAGTTTTACAAGGCTGTTTTCAATAACCTGATAAGCAGTTATTTTATTCACTGTTAGTGTTTTTCCGTCTTCTGCCAATGTCCAAGTTCCAGTTTGTGTGTCGCCACAATTGTCTTTGACAACAAATGAGTTATCAGATTTAAAATTCCATGTTGAATTCTTTTCGCAATCTGTTGCAACATTTACACTCGCCACTGTCTTAGATACTAAAGTCCAATTTCTTACAATCATATTCACTTCAGTCGTTTCTTTTTCGCAAGATGTAAAAAGGAATCCAGAGAGTACACAAATAGCTAAAATTAGCAAACCATTCTTTTTCATTTTTTTTGTATTTTAAATTGTTGTTTCTTATATGAATACAAAGTAAAGCCTTTATTTACATGTATTTATTACACAAATACATTTATAAGTTACATCATTCTCACATTATCAAAATACTTAAATTCCAAGACTTTATTAATCTATTATTAGTATCTAAACTCTCAAATTGATGTTTTTTTTGGCACAATTTAAATTGTTTTAACGTACTCTACATGTTGCAATTAATAGATAATCAACTTAATATAAAAATTCCATAAAAGAAAATTATCTTTATTTATTTCAAAAGAAAATTTATTTCAATTACTTCTTTTGTGGCTGTCTTTGTCTAACATCTTTGTTCTTTGTTATAGCTTGTCCAGATTAGGTTGAGAAAATCAATTGGTTTCGCTGGAACGATTCTACGAACCGTAACATAAAAACCTATCCAAACTCTTTATCCTACCGAATTTTAACAGTTGATTTTCATTCAATAAATATGTCTTACCTTTGCCTTTAATAAAATAATAGAACAATTGATATGAATTTTGAAAAAGAATTGACAGCGAGAAGTGGTTCAAAGTGCGAACTGTGTGGAGCGACGGATAACCTGAACTCTTTTGAGCTAACGCCTCCACAAAGCAATAGTGCCGATGATTATGTAATGGTTTGTGGCACTTGCCACGAACAATTAACCGAACCGGAAAAGATCAATCCAGTTCATTGGCATTGTCTGAATGATAGTATGTGGAGTGAAGTTCCGTCAGTTCAAGTACTTGCTTGGCGAATGCTAAACCAACTGAAAGCAGAAGGCTGGCCGCAAGACTTGTTGGACATGCTATACCTAGATGAGGAAATATTGGCTTGGGCAAAATTGGGAGTTGTAGACGAAGATGCAATTAAGCATATTGACAGCAACGGCAACGTGCTTCAAAATGGCGATAATGTGGTTTTGATAAAAGACCTGAATGTGAAAGGTGACGGATTTACGGCCAAACGTGGAGTAGTTGTGAGAAATATCAGACTTGATCCAGAGAATGCCGAATATATTGAAGGAAAAGTGGACGGACAGCAAATTGTGATTATTACTCAATATGTGAAGAAAAAGTGAGGCATTTTTGGGTAATAAATATACAAGTGACAAGCAGTTTCCTAAGTGCTTGAAACAAAATAAAAGGAACTTTTATGATCATCATAACAAGTACAAATTGCATTTAAAATATCAGAAGTCGTTCTTTCTCTGGTAATTACTTCTGATGGTTTTAAATAGCCGTGTCGTTATGAAAACTTCATAATTTTTAATTTTTTCACCCCTCCACAATCCCCACTTCCTCCTCTGTCAACCCATACAACTCATACACCATGCGGTCTATTTTGAGGTCGGCGGCGTCTATTTGTTGCTTTATTTCGAGGGCTTTGGCCTGTTCGGCTGCGAAGTAATCTTCCCATTCTGCTTCTTGGGCAAGGGTGAGTTTAACCTTTTTCTTGCTAAGTTCGGCTACAAATTCTTTATAAGTCAGCGTGTACCAGTTTTGAAGTTTTACAGGTAATTCTGCCAAATCAAACTTACGTTGAAACATACGCTGGAATTTCCCAACAATAATTTGCAACTCTTTATTGTAGAGTAACATTTGATTGGCTTGGGCTGCTAGTTCTTCAGTAGTGTTGGCAATAGGAATTTGACCAAAATACTTCCAAATTAATTGTACTCCATTTTGAATCTGAGTACAGTATTTCGTTATCAGCCACCAACCTAACTTGGAATTCAGAATAGCCAATAATCCTTTGTCGTCTGTAGGAATTATCCACATTGAATTATTACAAAACAATTTTTCTTCATCAAAAATAAAGCATGGTTTCACCTGAAAAACCTGATACATAATTTTAGATTTTGTGAACTTCTCCAAATACTCATCCGTTGGACAATTGTCTAATTCTAGCCAATGATGTTGTCCAGAAAATGGTTTTTGATCGGTAGATTTACTACCATTACATTGACCACGTTTCTTCAGTTCGGGTTCAAATGTTTGTAGTCTTTCATAAATGCCGGGATAATCTTTTTTAAGATAGGTGTAACTTCCATATTTGGCTAAAATAATAAAATCACATTCCTTTAGTTGTGGCACTCCGTAGCGACTCATATTACGACCTCTTACTATCGGATGAATTAATTCCTGAGAGGAGTTGTGTTTTTGAATTAATTTAGTTTTTGTTTCTTGATTAATAATAAAGGCTTCACTTAATCCTGGAATTATTCCTCTAAAGGCTTCTCCATTTATTACTTCAGTCAATTTAGGAAATATATTTTTGAGTCGTTCAATTAATAATTGATCATTTGTTGATGATAAAACCCAAGTTTCTGCATTGAGTTTTGAAATCTCGAACATCTCTCTTGTAAGTAACACATTTGAATAAAAGTCTTCTGAATATATTTGTTTCAGTACAGAAACAGCCACTTCAGTTTTCGGCAATGCTTTACGCGAAACAAAAATACAAGGATAAGTGGTTACACCTTCAAAAATTTGAATATCGCCAAAATCAATCAATTGAATAAGCTCATAGTTCAGGAAGTATTCGCGCAGCGGTTTACCGTAACCTGCTTGCAGCCATTTATTAGGCATAATAAATGAAATTAATCCCTTACTTTTCAACAAATTAAAGCCTTTCTCAACAAACAAGCAATACAAGTCGCCACGCTTTTCGAATGTTTTATACCCCATTCCCGACATAGATTCCGAAAGTTCTTTCATTGTTTCCAGTCGTACATACGGAGGATTCCCAATTATTACATCAAAACCAGAGTTTTCTACACCGTACTTCGCCTCAGGTTCCGAAACCGCATCCAACTTATCGGCATACTCAGCCAATTGAATGGCTATTTCCAATGCTTCTTTTGATAAGGCAAGTCCTTGTTCTGCTTTTTGTTGTACTTCCTTGGTCTTTTCTTTAATTAAACTTAGGTAGTCTGGTGTTTCGTCCTTTTCGATAATT
>JBBSCW010000144.1:0-8123 GCA_038249855.1 Bacteroidales bacterium | reverse complement strand
TGTGGAAGTGTTTTAAAATTTGAAAAAAGTGACATAAAACTTAGTCCTAACTACCCAATTTTTAGTATTTCGATAATTATTCATAATGCCTCTCGTCCCCCGATGAACGAATTCACCATATCAATTGGCCGTGATTATTTCAAATTTTTGTATTCCAATTTGAATGGTTTTGTCAACCAAGAAATAACAGACTCATTATTAATAGACAACAAAATGTATTACAATGTTTTCAAATTGCCAAATCTTGACGATTACGACAAAACTAAACATCTGGTAGACAGTATATATTATAATGTAGAAAAAGGAATAATTAAAATAAAACTCTCGAACGGCGAAAGCTATACCCGTTTTGAGTAACTATTTCAGTTGCTAAATTTTTGATCTATAATAGATTACATTTATACAATTATTTTGAAATGAATAGGTTAAAACCAGTTAAGTATATTTGTTTGTTGATTCCAATCCTATTTTTCACTTCATGTGGAGAAGATTTTGCGTTTACAACAAAATATAATTATTTGGAAGAAGAAACTAAAACTTGGAGCATTCCTGATTCTTTGAACAAAACAAGTTTTGAAATGGCTGATAATAATGGTATTAGCTCAACTTTCAATGACCTATCAACTCAAATTAGTTTTAGTACTGGTCATTCTGGCTTTTTATTTGTGCCCCTTAGTAAATCTCAAACTGAGAATATTTACATTAGCTGTCAGTCCAATTATGGGCTTGCATTTTCCATGTATTTATATGCCAGTTTCGACAATTTTGGCGATTATCTCAATATGAATCTGGGAGAAACTAATTTTAGTTATGATTTCAAATACAAGGAGTTAAGTTCTGTTGGGATTAAAAATGCTTATATAAGTAGAATCGTTACAGACGAGGGACTTGAAGGAGATAAAATATGTTCGAAGGTTGAAATTATTGATAATTATAGTATCGGAGATAAGAAATACGCCCAAGTATTACATTTTATATTGAATGATTTTGAAAGTAAAGTTAATATTTTCACGATAACTGATATTTATTATGCAAAACAAATAGGGCTTATACAGTACAGATATTCGAGTGGAGTTTTGGTAACCAGAAAATAGTTTTTCATAATTCCATCGGAATCTCTATCAATATAAATTCGGCATTATATTTTGCAACTATTTCAATTTCAATAGTTTCCCAGAATCCAATTCCATCACGGGCACTTAAAACTTCGCCTTCTATTTCAATTTCGCCTTCGATTACAAAAATGTAAACACCGTTTTTATGGGGTTGTTCAAGTGTATAAGTTTTTACATTTCCTTTATCAAAATCAGCTATATAAAGCCAAGCATCCTGATATATTGAGAGATTATCGTCATTTAAGCTTGGACTGATTATTTGTGTAAAATCATTGGGAATTAACTGAAATTCCTTTTGTTGGTAGCGTGGTATTACTTTTTGGACTTTTGGGAGTATCCATATTTGTAAAAAACTCACTGAACGGTCGGCGTTTTGGTTCATTTCGCTATGAAAAAGACCCGTACCTGCACTCATAACCTGAACTTCACCTTTTTTAATTACAGAGCCGTTGTTCATGTCATCTTTATGTTTCAATTCACCATTTAGCGGAATGGTAATTATCTCCATATTGCTGTGTGGGTGCATTCCAAAACCCTTACCTGGAGCCACCATATCATCGTTAATCACACGCAGTACTCCAAAATGCATTCGTTCGGAATCGTAATAATTACCGAAACTAAATGTATGCCTGCTGTGCAACCAACCTTGATTGCTTTGCCCACGGGAAGCTGATTTATGTAGAATTTTTTTTGCCATTTTATACGAACATCTTTTATATCATAACAAATTTCAGCACTTTTGGTTGAGTGACATTGTTATTTTCGTTGTTCCAAGGTTTTTTGTATTTTGAAAAGGGTTAAAATCTGAACAATAATAAAAACAAGAATTGATATTTTGAATAATTTCGATTAAAAGCCATTGAAATTTTTGACATTGTCTTTTGCTACAAAAAAAATGACTATTTTTGACATTCTTATTAAATACTGAAAAAAGCAAGCCGTAATCGTACCAAAATTAACTTTTCATTTGGCAGTGAAATGTCATTTCTTAAACTTGTGATGAAATACTTCCTCATTCTGATTATATTTTTGTTCAATGTTGTTGTAGCTCAAATAAAGACACCCATTAAGCTTCACTCAAAGACCATAATATTAGGTGAAACGCTTAATTATTCAGCAAAATGGGGTTTTGTCGATTTAGGAATAGCCACGGCAACTACCGACAAACACCTTTTTAAAATTGGAAAAAGTGTATGTGCTAAAATTGATTTACGAGCTGAAACTTCGGGCTTAGCCAAGCTTTTTTATATGCACAATCAATGGATTTCGTATCTCGATATTAATAATATTACGACTTATAAATCGCTCCGAAGCATACACGAAGGGGAATATCGACTCGAAGAAATAACCGATTTCGACCAGATTAACCGCAAAGCTTATGTGCGTGAATATGACAAAAGCTTTAAGGCTTATACCTGGAAAAAAACATATCCGACCGAGGAAATTATCCGAGATGTTGTTGCTGGTTTTATGTTGATTCGTATTATAAATTTCAATCAATATCAAAAAGGAGATATTATCCCCTTAGAAGGTTTTTATAAAGATACTGGCTATAAAGTAAACCTTATTTTTCAGGGGCGGGAATATATTTATACTTCCAAAGGAAAACAATATTGTTATAAAGTTACGCCACTTGTGCCTAAGAATAAGGTTTTTGATGGATTAGATGCAGTAACTGTCTGGGTTTCGACTCGAAAGAGTCAGCACATTGAGCAGATTCGGGCTAAGTTGTTTTTCGGCGAAATGGCAATTGATTTAATGCCTTGATAATTAAATGAATAAAATGTAATTTTAAACCAACCATAAACATTATGAATTTTACCCAATTAGGAATTAACGACAATATAATACAGGCATTACTTGAAAATAAAATTGAAAATCCTACTGATATTCAGATTCAAGCCATACCTAATATTCTTTCTCAATCCTCAGATTTAGTGGCAGTTGCACCTACTGGAACTGGCAAAACAGCTGCTTTCTGTTTGCCACTATTGCAGCTTGTGGATCCTAAAAGTTCAAATATACAGATACTTGTACTTGTGCCAACTCGTGAACTTGGGCAACAGGTAGCACGAGAATTCTTTCTTTTCTCCAAGCATATTCCACGGATTTTTACTGAATCAATCTATGGAGGCGTCCCAATCGAAGAACAAATTCAAAAGTTGGAACGAAAAACACATATCGTGGTGGCAACTCCTGGGCGTTTGCTCGATTTACTTGAACGTAATGCTATTGATTTGAAAAACTTGAATTATGTGGTGTTGGACGAAGCTGACGAAATGATTAATATGGGCTTTAAAGCTGATATAGATTCTATTTTATCGCAATGTCACGCTCATGCTACAAAATTACTCTTTACAGCTACGCTTTCGCCCGATGTAAAGCGAATTGTCGATAATTTCTTGAAGCCGAACTACTTTGATATAAAGATAGTAGCTGATGAACTTGCAAATAGGAATATTGAACATCAGTATTTAATTTGTGAATCAGCTATTAAACTTGAATACGTTAAAGCATTTTTGTTAGAGCGAAAAGATCAAAGAGGAATCATGTTTTGTAAAACCAAATTAGATGCCAAACGAATTGCCAAGCAATTAGCTGGTTTTGATGTCATTGCAGGAGCATTGCATGGAAATTTGAATCAGGAAATGCGTGATAAAGTAATGCGTGGTTTTGCTAAAAATCGCATTCAGTTATTAGTTGCTACCGACATTGCTGCGCGAGGAATCGATGTAAAAGAACTTGATTATATTCTACATTTCAATTTACCTGAAAACTCCGAAAGTTACCTGCATCGCAGCGGTCGAACTGCAAGAGCTGGCAAATCAGGTATTTCTGTTTGTTTCATTTACCCAGAAGAATTACCCATTGTTAAAACTTTTGAAACAGATTTAGATATTCATTTTGATGAGGTTTTTGTGAAATTGATAGCGCAAGTCAAGCAAACTAAGTTTATTAAGATTTATATGAATTTAGGGTTAGCCCAGGGGTTTAGCAAAGATAATGTGTCGGAGTTTTTGGTGGAGGAAGCAGGCCTTAGTTATGCCGATATTAAAAACGTGAATGTTGAAGATAACCACAGCAGTTTTAGTATTCCTCTGCATTTCGAAATACAATTGCGATTGAACCTGAAAGGATATAAAGTCTCGCATAGAAATGTTAAACTCTCAGAACCTGAAACAGTTTAATAAATATTATATTTGAACTTGTTAAAATTACATTTAACTTGATAAACTTATTTGTAATTTTAGACGTTTAAGTTTTATAGTTTTTCAAAGGAAATTAGTATTAATATTTAAATTATTAAGCATATGAAAATCAGATTTATAGGTGCTGCAAGAGAAGTTACCGGTAGTAAGCATTTAGTGATTACCGATGAGGGTAAGAAAATTTTACTCGACTGTGGAATGTTTCAAGGTAAGGGGCTCGAAACCGATGCAATGAACCGAAATTTGGGATTTAATCCCGAAGAGCTCGACCACATTATTTTAAGCCACGCTCACATCGACCATTCGGGCTTGATACCTTATATGTACAGATTGGGATTCAGAGGTTCAATTATTTGTACGAGTGCCACCCGTGATTTATGCTCCATCATGCTTGCCGATAGTGGGCATATTCAAGAATTAGATATAAAATGGTTCAATAAAAAAAGAGCTCGCAATCATCAACCCCCAGTTGAGCCGATTTACAGCATTGATGATGCCGAGGCATGTATGAAATTATTTATTTCAGTTTCGTACAACCGTCGGTTCTATATCAACGATAAAGTAAGTGTCAAGTTTACAAATTCAGGTCACATGCTCGGAAGTGCGGTTGTTAATTTACAAGTTATCGAAGGCGGCATTAAAAAGAGATTGGCTTTTACTGGCGATATAGGGCGACCTTTTAACCGAATTCTTCAATCGCCTGAACCATTCTTACAATGTGATTATCTGATAGCTGAGTCTACTTATGGCAACAGACTTCACGAAAAGGAAGGGTATGAAGAAGATGAATTGTTGAGAATTGTGAACGAAACCTGTGTAGTAAGAGGAGGAAAACTCATTATTCCTGCTTTTTCAATCGGACGAACACAAGAAATTGTATTTGTACTCAATAAGCTTTACAACGAAGCTAAACTACCTCAAATTGAGGTTTTTGTTGATAGTCCATTGTCGGTAAATGCCACTCAAATTTTCAAAATGCATACCGATTCTATGAATGCTGAGGTGAAAAAGGTTTTGCAAAACGACCCTGACCCATTTGGGTTTAACTCCTTGACATACATTACGAAGGTTGAAGAATCAAAAGCACTAAACGAGTCTGATAAACCATGCATCATCATCTCTTCATCGGGAATGTTGGAGGCAGGACGTGTAAAACATCACGTGGCTAACAATGTTTCCAATTGGCGAAATACAATTTTGATAGTTGGGTATTGTTCACCTACTTCATTGGGAGCTCGAATTCAAGAACCAGGTTTAAGGTTTATTTCAATCTTTGGTGAGATGCACGAAATAAATGCCACAATAAATAGGATTGAGTCTTTCTCCGGTCATGCCGATTATAAGGAAATGATAGACTTTTTGAGCTGTCAGAATATAAACGAGATTAAGAAAACTTTCCTTGTGCATGGAGAATATGATGTTCAAATGTTTTATAAGAACCTGTTGATTGAAAAAGGTTTCAAAAATATTGAAATCCCAGCTATGGGCGATGAGTTTGAAGTGTAACTTTTTTTTAATATAAATGTTTTTTGAATCAATGTTTTTCTCATTGTCAAATATAATTATGACTAAATTTTTTAAAAAATTTTCTTTCAAAATATTTGTTGTTTTACTAATATTGATTCAATCAAATAGAATCTATTCACAAACTGATACAATTCATTATAATGTTGATTTAATGGGACTTACATCCAAAGGGAAGTATGCTCCCTTTTGGTTACAAAGTCATCAATACGGGACAGTATCCTCGGCACCTTTAAGTGCTTCCATGCTGTTGAATCTATCGAAGAATTTTGACCATAAAGAACGATTATTCGACTATGGCTTTGGAGCTTCTGGATTAACACGTACTGCATCAGACACTTCCCAAGTTTATATACATGAATTGTATTTAAAGGCTAGACTTTTGGTTTTCGATGCAGTATTGGGAATGAGGGAAGAAAATTACGGAAATCAAGATGAAAGTTTGTCGGGAGGAGGTTTTTTATTTTCCAAGAATGCGCGTCCTATTCCTAAGTTATTTGTTGGAATTGAGGATTTTACAGCCATACCATATACTTTTGGCTATGCTGAAATTAGAGGCGGAATTTCTCATGGAAAATTCATTGACAATCTAGGGCTAAAAGACATTCTTTTACACCATAAATTTGCTTATTTACGATTGGGTGGCAGACTTCCGATTCGTTTACAATATGGTTTTGAGCATGTTGCGCAATGGGGCGGGAGTTCCTTTAACTCTTCAATCGCTAAGCCGGCACCGACTCTTCGTGACTTCGTGAGGATATTTTTAGGTCATTCAGGCGGTGAGGATGCTAGCCTCAGTGATCAGATTAATGTGCTCGGGAATCACATCATTAATCAAAATCTGCGTTTAGATATTGATATAAAAGACTTCACGATAGGAGCCTATTGGCAAGTGGTTAACGAAGACAAACCTTTGCGAATTATTGGTAAAACGATGAACCGCCCAGATGGTTTGTGGGGCATTGCTATCCATAATAAATCATTTCCATTTATCAGCGGATTGCTTTACGAATTATTGAATACAACAGATATGTCGGGTCCATTTCACGATAAAGACGGAATAGTGTATGGTGGAGGAGATAGTTATTTTACTAATGGCGAATTTCCTGCCGGCTGGTCTCACTTTTCACGTACCATTGGTACTCCATTTATTACATCGCCTCTTTACAATGAAAATCATGGTTTAAGTACACAGAACAATAGCGTGAGAGTACATCATTTTGGTGTGGAAGGAGAATTAATTGGATTTAGATATAAGGCCTTAGCCTCATTCAGTAAAAACTATGGTAATTATGCTAAAGATGCCAATAATTTCAAGAGAAATAGTTCATACGTTTTGGACGTCAACAAGCAGTTCCCGTCTTTATCGAACATCGAGTTGGGTTGTTCGTTGGCAATGGATAGGGGTGAGCTGATGGGTAATATCTATGGATTGAGTTTGACTGTGCGAAAAACTGGATTTTTAAAGTGGTGATTTTTATTTAACAATTCAAGTTTTTTGGATTTTTATGAATGATTTTCCAGATTAATCCGAAATATAATCTTGCCCAGAGTGCAATTTTGGAATAATTTGCTCAAGTTGCAATTCATTCCGACATTTATTTGAGTATTTTTTTCTATCTTTGCATGCTTTAAATTGAATTGAAAAACATACTAAAAAGTTCCTAAACAACTTTTTAGTGATAGTATTCCCGAATTATTTTCATGTTTGTTTTTTGTTAACTGTTGTCTTTTCAATTTTGTTGTACAGATACGATTATAATTGAATTACTATTATTTTTGCAACAGAGAATCAAAAATATTGTAGTCTAATAGTGTTTTTTGATGTACAACAGTAATTCTTTATCCGATAGACTATTATTTGACCCAAAGGATCGATATAATTTCTTTACCCAATTCCTAACAGGATTGGATTTTTATATAACAACATTATTTGTTTTGATCAGAAACACTTTAGTTTATTAAGCCGTTATTCCTAAGCATTTTATCTTAAGAACAATGGCTTTTTTTGTATTGTAATTAAAACATATTAGTTTAATGGGGTCGTTAGGAATGTAATTTTGTTTTATTTAAACTTTTCTTTATAATGATGAAATGTGAAACAATAATCACTCATTGTTGTTTCTATCAGAGATAAAGGTTCTTGTGTAGTGACATATTCTTTAACCTAGACCATAATATGTTCTTATTTTTTAAAAAAAAATTGTTCTTAGAAATTTTAAAATAAATTACCTATATATATCGATACGGCTAAAATACTCATAAGCAGTATAAT
>JBBSCW010000143.1:0-8130 GCA_038249855.1 Bacteroidales bacterium | reverse complement strand
TATGCACTTGCTTAGATATGACAAAAAGTGAGTTGGTGGCTGAAATTAAGAAAAGAGGACTAAAAACAATAGAACAGGTTGGAGATGAAATAGAAGCAGGTGCAGTTTGTGGAAGTTGTATCGAAGATATTCAAGATGTACTTGATGAGGTAAATGGATAATATATTTTCAATTTGAACTTGCTAATATGAATATACAAAACTAGTTTTAGTAGAAAGCATTCATATAAAAAGGTTGCAATACATTATGTATTGCAACCTTTTTGGTATTTGTAAAAATTGGTATTTAAAATCTTAACTCTAATCTTCAGTTAGACTTCTGTTGGCACCATATACGATTTTCAATGCATAAGATCTACGCAATGATTGTTTGATGTCATTAATAATACCCATTTTGGTGTCTTTATCAGCTTTAATGGAAACCGTCATTAAGTTTTGGTCATTTTCATTCATTGCACTTCGTTCGCTTACAATAAAATCTTCCAAGTCATTCGCATCGGCAAATGTGTCACCAAGTTGAATACGAGTTTCCGAACCAAAGGCTTTTTGATATTGATCAGTAGGTTTACCTACATAAATATAACGTGTCAGCGATTTATTTTCAAGTTTTGTAACCTCTGAGGCAGAAGGAGCTTTCACCCGTACTTTAAAGGTAACTTCTTTCATGCTGGTAATTGCCATAAAGAAGAACAAAAACATGAAAATAATATCCGGTAACGATGAAGTAGCTAAAGCCGGCGTTTCTCTTTCTTTGTCTTTTCTGATTTGTGCCATTATTTTACTCCTCCATAATTTTTAGGTTCAGCTTCCGATATTTTCTGAGGATAAACTGCTTGCACAGCTTTTAATTGATCATCATTCAATTCATCGTAAAGTGATCCGAATTTTTGTTTTGCCAACTCGTTTCTTAGTTCATTATAAGCAGCCACTAATTCGTTTTGCACACTTATATAAATCTGATATTGCGTATCTACGTCGTTTTGAAGCGAAATAACATGATCCTTAGTAACTTCAATATCTCCAATTAAAGGAATATTTACTAAAGTTTTTACCGGAAGGTTAGCCTCATTGTTCTCATTCTTAATGAAATCTTTCGCTCTTTTACGCAAATCACGTATATCCATCAGTTCTCCCTGAACCTGTAACTGATTCTGGCTGTTCACTTTAACAACAAAAATGTTACGTTTATTAACATCAACAGGCGGTACGACCATATCTTTTGGAAGTGGTGCTGGGAGTCTTCGCGACAACCCCGTACTGGTGCTCATTGAAGTAGTTACAAGGAAGAAAATCAAGAGCAAAAACGCGATATCAGCCATCGAACTTGAATTAATCTCGCTGGTTTTTCTTTTCTTTCCCATGATATTAAAATTCTAATGAGTTAATTTAACTCGTTATTTTAGTTTTGTATAAATAGCCGAACCGGCAATTGTAGCAATAAGGGCGATAAATAATGCGTAAATAGCATAAATAATCATATCGGTAAATTGTGCCCAAAAGCCTACGTTATCAGTACCTTCATAACCGATTATTGATACTTTTTCGGAACTTCCTAATGCCCAAGCAACTACGAATATAATTATGAAAATTGCTATTGGGATTAATAATTTTAATCCTGCCACAGGTGAAGCTACCATTGTTTTAACAAACCCAATAAGCGTCAACACTAAAGTAATACCGATGGTAAGTCCTATCAAGATATAACACCAAAATATTAGCGGCTCTGTGAATTTTGGTACGGTAAGTACGTCTTCACCTATGGTCAAAGATTCTGCATTACCGCCAACGTAAATAAGCGCAACTAATACAACAGAAACTAAACCCAGTAGCAAAATCGTAAATCCGGAAATTTTTTCAATTAATTTTGACATATCAAAAAATTTTTGAGATTATTTTTTTGTGTGTTTTACAATGATATCGAGCAATGTGATAGAAGAATCTTCCATATCATTTGTCATTCCTTCAATCAACGTAAGGATATAGTTAAAGAATACTTGTAGAATCATAGCTACAATAAGTCCGAATACTGTTGTTAAAAGGGCTACTTTCATACCACCTGCTACAACTGTTGCCGAAATATCACCTACTTGTTGGATTTTGTCGAAAGCTTGAATCATACCGATTACTGTTCCCAAGAATCCTAATGATGGAGCAAGTGTGATAAATAAAGATATCCAAGTAAGATTTTTTTCTAATAATCCTAACTGAACACCACCATACGATGCAACTGATTTTTCAACTACATCGATACCTTCGTCGTAGCGTGAAAGACCTTGATAGAAAATAGAGGCAACTGGTCCGCGTGTATTACGACAAACATCCATTGCAGCATTTACACCACCTTTATCCCAAGCTTCATCGATGCTTGTTAATAATTTTTTTGTGTTTGTAGATGATAAACTCAAATAAAGAATACGTTCGATACTTAGAGCTAAACCTACGATTAAACAGAATGCGATTGGAGCCATCCAGCCTGCACCCCCTTCGATAAATTTTTGTTTTAACGCTTTGTGCATACCACCTTCTTCAGCAACTACTGCTGCGTCATCAGTAACTTGTGTTGACTCGACTGCTGTGGCTGAATCTGTTGCGGCTACTTGTTCGGTTGCAGTAGAATCTTGCGCTACTACATTCAAAGTGCTTCCAAGGCTGAAGATCGCTACGATTGATAAGATTGCAAATACCTTTTTCATTTTACTACTTTTTTTAGTTTCTAAATTTTTATTTTATTTTTGTTTTTAAATTCCTTATTTATGTGTGTTGTGCGGAGAGGAAGAGATTCGAACTCTCGATACGATTCCACACCGTATATACGCTTTCCAGGCGTACCTCTTCAACCACTCGAGCACCTCTCCAAAACGTGGCGAAGTTAAGAAAAAAATATGAAATACTATATATTTATTTTATTTTGTGTGCAACAAATCAATATTTTGATAAAGATTTATTGTTTTTGGCCTATTTCATTCAGTTTTTTGAATAGTTTCAGGCTGTTTTTTGTCGTTTTTTGTATTATTTCACTTTTCTCTACTTCAAAAATATCAGATATTTTTTGGCAAACTAAATCAACGTAAGCACTTTCGTTCCGTTTTCCTCTGTATGGAACAGGAGTCAGATAGGGTGAATCCGTTTCGAGTAATAAATTTTCAATACTCAGTTGTTTTATTACTTTATCAATTCCTGAATTCTTAAATGTAACAATTCCATTAATTCCTAAATAAAATCCACCAAAATCAATTATCCAATCTGCGTCTTTTTTGCTACCCGTGAAACTGTGAAATACTCCCATTAGGCCTTTGCCACGATATGACTCCATAACTTCAAGTGTTTCCTGCATCGAATCACGAACATGAATGATTACTGGAAGTTTGTATTCAATTGCCCAATCCAACTGCTGGCGGAATGCAGTAATTTGTTCTTGTAGAAAACTTTTGTCCCAATATAGGTCGATGCCAATTTCGCCGATGGCTATATATTCTCTACGTTTTAGTTCGGATTCTACTAAATTTAACTCTGATTGAAAATCTGCTTTTACACTCGTTGGATGTAAGCCAATCGCAGCAAAGCAATATGCAGGATAGTCTGCTTCCAATTGCAACATAAGTGGCAAGGATTCGCTGTCGATATTGGGAAGTATTATTTTTGTAACACCAACTTCTTTAGCACGAAGTATAGCTTCTGTTCGGTCAGGATTAAACTCTTCGGAATAAATATGTGAATGGGTATCGATCATTTTTTTTATAGGCAAAGGCAAAGGCAAAGTAAGGAAAAAGATAAAAGGAAAAAGTCAATATGCTAATATTTGCTTTAATCATTAATATAAAACTCTCCAAACGAACACTGAACACCAAACTCTTTAAATCCCAAATTTCAAACTGTTCAAACTTATTTTCACTCCCATTCAATAGTTGCAGGTGGTTTTGAACTGATGTCATACACCACACGATTTACTCCTTTTACCTTATTAATAATCTCATTCGACATTTTGGCTAAAAATTCATAAGGTAATTGTGCCCAATCGGCCGTCATAGCATCGGTTGAGGTAACAGCACGTAGCGCAACTGCATTTTCGTATGTACGCTCGTCGCCCATAACTCCCACTGACTGAACTGGCAATAAAATAACACCAGCTTGCCAAACTTTATCGTATAAATTCCATTCACGCAAACCATTAATAAAAATAGCGTCAGCTTCTTGTAAACAAGCTACTTTTTCAGGTGTAATGTCACCTAAGATTCTAACAGCCAAACCAGGACCAGGAAATGGGTGACGTTTAATCAAATGTCGCATCATGCCCAATTCAATTCCTACTTTGCGTACTTCATCTTTGAACAACAAACGCAAAGGTTCGCAAAGTTTCAAATTCATTTTCTCAGGTAAGCCGCCAACGTTATGGTGCGATTTAATGACAGTACCACTTATCGACAAAGATTCAATAATATCAGGATATATAGTTCCCTGAGCCAACCATTTTACGTCTTTAATTTTGTGGGCTTCGGTATCAAATACGTGAATAAAGCCCGCTCCAATAATTTTACGTTTTTTTTCTGGATCGGCTACACCTTTCAGTTTATCATAAAAATAGTCTTTGGCATTGACTCCAATTACATTTAATCCCAAATGTTCATAGTCGCTCAATACATTTTCATATTCATTTTTGCGCAATAAGCCATGATCAACAAATATACAGCTCAGATTTTTACCTATCGCCCTATGGAGCAAAACTGCAGCTACCGAAGAATCGACTCCTCCAGACAAACCTAACACGACTTTATCGTTTCCGAGTTGTTTTTTCAATTCGTCAATTGTAGAATCAGCAAAAGATGCAGGTGACCAATCTCGTTTACACTCACAAATCTCTAAGAAATTTTCGAGCAAGACTACACCATCGAGCGTATGAAAAACTTCTGGATGAAACTGAACGCCCCAAGTCTGTTCACCTTCAATTTTATAAGCAGCCAAATCCAAATCGGCGGAACTTGCCACTTTTTTGAAATTTTCGGGGAGTTTGATGATAGAATCGCCATGCGACATCCATATTTGCGATCCCGCCTTAACACCTTTAAATAATTGGTCATCAGCATCGATATACGAAAGATTAGCACGACCATATTCTCTCGATCCCGCAGCTTCTACATTTCCACCAGAAGTATAGGCCAAGTATTGAGCACCATAGCAAATTCCAAGAATTGGAAATCGATTTCGGATATTGCTTAAATCAGTTTTAAAAGCCAAGGGATCGTAAACCGAAAACGGACTGCCCGATAGAATAACTCCTTTAATTTCATCAGTTTCTTCAGGAAATTTGTTGTAAGGAACTATTTCGCAATACTCATTGAGTTCGCGTAAACGACGACCTATTAATTGAGTAGTTTGTGATCCGTAATCGAGGATGATAATTTTCTCCATGAATGTATATTGTTAAAAAGAATTTTATGAGTTTTTTACTTCAATGTGAACTTGGTAAATACAATAAGTACTGCTTGACTCTTACCGATTATTTTTTAATTTACAAAAATACTAATTTAAAGCTCCTGACCAAAGCTATGCAAAGATATTATTTCAGTAATAATGAACTGTCGCCATAACTCAGAAAACGAAAATTATTTCTTAAAGCATAGTTGTAAATTTCTTGCCAATTTCCTTCCACAAAAGCCGAAACCAGCAAGAGTAATGTGCTTTTTGGTTGATGGAAATTGGTAATCATTCCTTCGATTACTTTAAATATGTAACCGGGTTTGATAATGATTTGAGTTTGAGCTTGCAAACTATTGAGTTTGTGCTTTTCTAAAAAATCGAGGATATTTTGGAAAGATTGTGCACAGGTAATATCTTTATGTTGTTGATATGGAAACCATTGCTCAACTTTGAAAATGGTATTTGGCTCAAAATCTACATTTTCTTCGAGCATCACGCCAATTTGATACAGACTTTCTAAACTGCGAACTGAGGTTGTACCCACAGCAATAATATTCCCGATTTTTTGCAATAAATGTTTGATAGTTTCCACATTCACCGAAATAAGTTCAGCGTGCATTTCGTGATCGGCAATGTCGTTTGTTTTTACAGGTTGAAAAGTACCAGCCCCCACATGCAAAGTCAGTTCATCGGTTTCGATATTGTGGTTTTGCAATTGCGCTAACACTTCGGCAGTAAAATGTAAACCAGCAGTTGGAGCCGCAACCGAGCCTTTTATTTTTGAATAAACGGTTTGGTAAGTAGTCAAATCGCTCTCCTCGGTTTTCCGATGTAAATAGGGTGGAATAGGAAGCTCGCCAGCAAAATCGAGTATTTCGGCAAAATGGATTTCAGGATTGTCCCATTTAAAAAGAACGTGATGTGTATTTCCAAAAGTTTCAATTAATTCAGCTGAAAATCTACATTTAAAGCCCTTAATCTCAATTTCTTTGTATAAATTCTCACCTTTCCATTTTTTGAGATTTCCCACCATACATTTCCAAAGACATTCATTAGTTGAACCAAGTGATTGTGCATAATCGGCAGGTAGTATTGGTTCCAAACAGAAGACTTCGATTTGAGCGCCAGTGCTTTTCGTAAAACGCAAACGAGCTTGGATTACTTTTGTATTATTAAAAACGAGTAATGCGTTTGAAGGCAAAAAATCAACAAGTTTTGAAAATTTGGTTTCACTGATTTCATTGTTCTTATAAACCAGCAGTTTTGAGTCGTCGCGGCGTGCTAATGGGTATTTTGCAATATATTCATCGGGTAACTTGTAGTTGTAATCTTCGATGTATAGGGTCTGTGGGTCTTTTGTTGAATTCACCTTAGTTCCAGAAAAATGTTGTATTTTTGCACAAAAGTAATGAAAAAATGCCAAAAACATTGTTTCGTTATCCTTTGAATTGAAGACTTTAAGTTATTTAAAAATAAAAACAGATAGTTATGATGAGAATAGGAGATATAGTGCGTTTTCTGAGTGCCGTAGGTGGAGGGGTGATAACCAAGATTGACGAGAAAAATAATATGGTTTACGTGGAAGATCAAGATGGATTTGAAATACCAACAATGATGCGCGATTGTGTGGCTGTTCCTTTGGTGAATGAAAAAACTAATTATCCAAAAAAAGATTTTTCTACTAAAAATACTTCGGAAAGTCCTGTGGAAGCATCAGGCAATATTCCAACTCAAAATATTGTAGTTCAAAAACCGATTGAACCAATCGTTGAAACAGAAACAGGGGATAATGCCAGCATAAATCTTGCATTTATTCCCATAGAAATTAAGCAGTTACAAACTACGGCTTATACTTGTCATTTGGTGAACGACAGTAATTATTTCTTGTTTTACAATATCGTTAGTCTTCAAGGGGAACAAGCTGAAACTTTGGCAAATGGAACTATTGAGCCTAATACGCAAGAGGAAATTTGCACTTTGCAGAAAGATGACCTTAACAAATGGCAGGAAATTGGGATTCAAGTTTTACCCTATAAACTGAACAAAGCTTACAAATTTCAAAGTGTGATAGAAGTTCGTACCAAGATAAATGTTGTGAAGTTTTATAAATTGCATAGTTTTACCGAAAACGACTATTTCGACGAGGAAGCAATGATGATTGATATTACAACTGCCAAAGAAAAATCAATGTTAGAGCAGGTTTCGGCCGAAGATATAAAAAAGCAGCTTTTTCAAAAAGAAAATAATGAGCGACCTAGGATTATTAAGAAAGTGCAACTGCCCGAGATTATTGAGGTTGATTTGCACATCCATGAGTTAATAGACAATAACGCTGGACTGAGTAATGCTGAAATGCTTCAATTACAAATAGATAAATTTCATGCCGTACTGGCTGAGCATAAAAACAGAAAAGGTCAAAAAATCGTTTTTATACATGGAAAAGGCGAAGGCGTATTGCGGAGCGAAATTGAAAAACAACTCAGAAGTAGGTATAAACCTTATTCGTTTCAAGATGCTTCTTTCCGCGAATATGGCTTTGGAGCAACCATGGTTACCATAAAATGATACAATAATATATATAGACAGCAAGAATCAATAATCAAGACCTAAAATACACATTACATGACAAATCAAGATGTCAGATTTACAAACTCGTTGTATATATAGACATAAAAAATCCGGTTAACGAACGAGTTAACCGGATTTTTTAATACTT
>JBBSCW010000142.1:0-8155 GCA_038249855.1 Bacteroidales bacterium | reverse complement strand
CTTGGCCACTTCACTTTCTACCATACATCCTGCGATAGGATATCCAACATAACCAGAAGTGTCGTAGAAATCACCGTTTGTACCTGCAAAATAAACTGCTCCATCTTTGCTTTTGCGCTTGGCCATGGCCGAGGGTTGTTCTCCATTATAGATAGAATCGCGACCAAGAACAGTTTTTATCGAAATATAAGGATTAGTAGCATCCACTTTTAGAAAGAAAACATCCAACCGGCTGTTGCTTTGAAGTCGTAAAGATGTGTATTGTGTTCCAGGACCAACTTTGAAATTTGCAAGTGTGTCTATCGAATAAGTTTTTCCGTCAATAGCGATAGATTGTGCAAAGGAAAGTATTGAAAAAAACAGGCAGGATAATAACAAGTATTTTTTTTTCATAACAGTATTTGTTGAATTTAAATAAGGTTGATAACGACCAGAAATGATGAAGAAAAGCAGTAATTGATAGAAAAGAGTTATTGGTTTTATTCTTGGATGTTTTTTGAATAAAATCGAACAATATTTATTTTTGAAAATCGGATCAAAGAAGATAACTAAAAAAAGCTGTCTTAGATTTTGAAAAAAAAAGGTGGTGTCTCCACCACCTTTTCTTTTAAAATTATAAATTATAAATTATTGGATTACAACTTTTTCTATTCTTGTCAAACCGTTCTTGTCTTTCAAGTTCACTAAATAAACTCCATTCACAGCAGGAGCCGCTATTTGGTTAACATTGAGAGCAGAACTAACTTTTTGACCTGTAAGTGAAAATATTTCAATGCTGTTTACTTCTTCAGTTAAACGGATTTGCTTACCCGATACAGTCAATTTCACACTTGATGCATTGGTATTATTAACTGCCGTAGGTTTGAGAGTAAGTTTATAGGCTGCAAGTCCGTTAGCAACTCCATACACATAAATATAAGCTGAATTACCTACTACTTTGATATATGGAACTGCGGTTCTCACAGGATTAGAAGTATTTCCCATTCCACCTTTAGGAAAAATATACAAACGTTCCATTTGTGATAAACTCATTCCAGGTCCAAGTTCTGCAACAGCCCACGAAGAAGGAGGAGCTACTGCTGTATTCCCATGAGAGAAAACCACAAAATTGTGTGAACCGATTGAAAACTCATCTACACCATTGTTACCTGGCGAGGCAGGGAAGTATTTAGTAGGGATACTATCTACTAAATTTCCATCCATATCGTAAAGTGTGGCATAAGATTGTTGGCCATCTAAATAGAATAATGTTTCACTAATTGGATTAACACGTGGAGCTGTATCGTTAAATTTCGCAGTTTTACCAGGAACGAATTTTTTAATTTGAATAGGAAAAAGCTCTTGATTAGCAACACCATTTTTTACATTCCAACGAATTACCATGTCACCCAATCCCACAGCAACTCCCGATACCGGTGCCAAAATATAGCCATCCCCAAACATGTTTCCAAATACATTGAATGTGTCGAATCGAACTGTTGCTAAATCTGGATATGATTTAAATAAAACTCTTTTAGCCTGAGTTACAGTACCTGCAGCAAGATCAACTTTTAATGCTGCTACTACAAATGGTGATGTTGCTAAATTAATAGTCATGCTCATCAGTATGATGTTTCCAGCATTATCTACCTGAATGTCGTTAGAAGGATAACCAACAACTCTAAGGGTGTCGCCTACCGCATCTTTTTGATGGAACAAAGAATCTGGTACAGGGATAGTTTTTTCAAGAGCACCAGTCAAACCATCATAAACCAAAATACTTGATTTATTCATGTATTTTTCAAAACCAATTCCAGCTGCAGCTCTTGAAGAAATTAGAATTTTTCCATCTTTACCAGCCATTCCTCTACAGCTTGCAGTTGCTAAACCATAGCCATCAGCAGGATAAGATACAGGTACTGAATACCTTGATTGTATCCAAATATTTTCAAAAGTGTAAGTAGCCGTTTCAGCATAAACAGCTGTGTCCTTAACAATTGCCGTTGCAGCACTTAAAGTGCCGATCGCAAACAGTAAAACTGCTGCACTAAGTAACATTTTTTTCATAACTTTACTTGTTTTTAATTAATTAATAATATATTGATTTTCAATACTTTCTATTTTATATATTTTAAAACTTTATTTCCATTTTCAGTAAAAATACTAATTAGATAAACTCCTCTGGCTAAATCTGCGACATTAAAATTCAGGGTATTTTCACCAGATATTAATTGTTCTTGGTTGCAAAGTTCTTTTTGCTTTTTGCCTGATAAGCTATAAATACTAGCTGAAAGAGTTTCAAAACCAGTAGATGTGATTAGCAAAGATAGCTCATTATTATTCTTGTACAATAATTTATAATTATTGTCGTCCATTCCAAATTGGTTAATTCCATTTGGCTCTTTCAGTGTGACTTTCAAACTGCTTGACCATTCTGTATCTAACCCAGAATAGCTAGCTCGAATTCTGAAAAAATAATCTGCTGGGGTTAATCCAGTAAAAGTATATTCATTCGTATAAGCTGCAAAGGTTTTGATAGTAGTATTCCGAACTGGAAAAGTTTCGTCTTTCGACGTTTCTAACCGATAACCCGAAGTAACTCCATCGTTCCAAGTAAGTTTTATTTCAGTACCAAAAACGGAACTATTCATGCTAGGAGAAAGAAATGAAGGTACAGCTGCTACAATATCCATAGTGGTAAAACTTACAATATTTGAAATTGTATTGTTACCCGATATCGATACTGAAACCCTTGCATAGTAATTTGTAGAACCTGATAATACTTTCTGTGGAATACTTAATGAATTTGTAGTTGTTGTTTGTGAATAAACAAGAGCCGATTGAACAAACTGATTACTTGTGGCCACTTCAAACAGATAATTATTATTAGTTCCAGCCTCTTGCCATTTGAATTCTGGAGTTATTGAGCTGTTTACAGCGCCAGAAGCAGGACTAATAATTGAAAAGTTTTGAGGAATCATATTCCGAACTTCAGAGATACCGTCAGGCGTATTAGGTTTCCGAGTTTTAACACGCCAATAATAAATTTTATTAGGATTTAATGCCTCTAATTGTGAGGTCGAGAGGGTTGTTGTAGTCAATACACGTCTGCAAAACAGTTGATTAAAATTCATATCCTCAGCAATTTCCAAAATATAATTGTCTACGGAATTATCTGCTTGCCAAGTGAAACTAAAAGGTTTAATAACTTTTGCTCCATTGATGGGACTAATTAAATTTACTGAAACAGGAGTTCCAGCATTTTGTCCCATAACTTTCACAGGATATTCATTTCCAAATCTGTCTAACACAGCTACTGCAAAAGTATTTCCAGAGGTTGAAATACGAACAGGTATTGTGTAAGAACTTGTGTATGAAACATCAAGCAAATAGCTTGAAGAGCTGAAATTTCCAACTGCGTTTATTTTATCGTTAGGTACAGCATATACTACATACTTAATATTCTGAGCTGGTGCGTCCCATGACAAAGTATTCCCGTTTAGAACAATATTTGATACAAGTGAAAAGCTTTCATTTTGTTTCCAATCTATGGCTGGCAACAAGGCTTTATTAGTAAACTGAAATTTCTTTAAGTAATTAATAAAACCTTTAGTTTGATATAATTGCTTAGTGGAAAAGAAAATACTTCCTGGAGCACCGTTCTCATCCGATGAACGGTTAATCCCTATTTGAGTTCCAATTTGTTCTTGAGTAAAGTTGGATGTCGATACTCTTGCAGCTTTAGTAAATGCATTTTTCTGTTCAATATTAGACATTGCATTTATATTCACTGTAGACCCATCAAAATCAAGTAAAACATTGTCAGCTGATGGACTCAGGGCAGGCGCGTAATTTGAAGATTTCAGACCAGCTATATCTTGGCTTGAATAGAAATGCTTTCCAAATTTATTGGAAATATCTGACCACCAAGGACAAAGTGTTCCATAATCTTGCGAACCACCAGTTGCCCAATATAACTGAGGTGAAATATAATCTACTGTTCCCTCTTTGAGCCATGCTACTGGATCACAATAAATTTCAGCGTACATATTACCACCCGTTATTCCAGTAGGTAAAGTAATTCCTTCTTTAGCAGCTACAGTTTTATCTGTAGTCCATATTCCAAAAGGGGCAAGTCCGAAGCGAACATAAGGTTTTACTTTTTGAATGGTATCGTAAACGGCTGCAACCATTTTATTAATATTCGCTCGTCTCCAGTTTCCCAAATCCATATCAGCTGGCTTATAAAGGGTTTGAGTGGCAGCATCTAAATTAACTGGAGTGCCTCCATAAGCATAAAAATAATCATCGAAAAGAACACCATCAACATCATATTTTTGAATTAAATCACCCACAATCATTTTTATTTGTTTTTGCACTTCGGGTTTGCCCGGATCGAGTATACAAGTTCCGTTTGCATAACTTAAAATCCAATCGGGGTGAGCCGTGCGGTAATCTCCAGCTTGACCAGTCCATTGTCCATTCACTGTTTCGTAACGATAAGGATTCATCCACGCATGAACTTCAATGCCACGCTTATGTCCTTCATCTATTGCAAATTGCAAAGGGTCGTAACCTGGATTTTGACCCCGATATCCAACTAAATCAGTTGACCAAGGCTCATAAGCCGAGTTGTACATGGCATCGCAACGAGAGCGAACCTGAAAGCAAATCGCATTCATATTAGCAGATGCTAATGAATCGAGAATTCGAATCATTAAATCCTTTTGGGCATTAATTTGAGTCGTATTTCCGGTTGATGAAATCACACTTGCTGGCCAGTCAATTTGCCATACAGTAGCCAACCAAGTTGCACGCATCTCACGTTTAGGGGATTGTGCAGCTAAAACTGATACAATCAATGCGAAAGTTAATATGAATTTGAAACGTTTCATTCAGTAGAACTAATAGTTTATTCTAAAATAATTTTGATTTTGTATTATTGATAGTAACTCCGTAAATTTCAACACCATCAATTAGGTTTTCCACTTTGTTTGTAGCTGGATTGTAACGTTTCAATCCTGAACTAACTTTGGTTACATCGCCTGTACGATATCCGAAATAAACTGATCCATCTTCGGAATCAAGAGCAAGCTGAGTAATATAAACATATTCACCTGATGCACCTTCAGTATCTGGTGCTAAGGCTTGAATCAAACGTCCAGCAACTTTAAGGTCATCAAATGTTTTTACATTCTCAACATCAGCAACCGAAACTTTATAAAAACCAGCCACAGCATCGTCGCGAACCGTGAAATAAACAAAACCACGTGATACATCTACTACAAAAGATTTAATATAGATATCGGGAAACAATACACCCGATGTAGGTCTTGTTCCAGAGGTAATGGCAACGGTAGAAATGTCTGATTCTTTAAAGCGGAAAACTCCAACTCCAGAATAGGTTTTACCCCACCACCAAACTCCATTTACTTTGGCAAAATTTGATGTAATTGATCCAAATGCCCAACCATTATTATAATAGCCTAATCTATCGTTCTGAACCCAATAAGGATATTCTGTTCTGTTGAGAGTTTGATTTCTCTTGTCTAATGATATTTTTGCAATACCTGTATTTCTATCTGAGAAATATAGTGCTTTTTCACTTGGTTCAATGTAACCCCAGAATGGATCGTTGAATGCAGTGCCACCAACATTGGTTATCATTGTTTCTACTTTGGAACCATCTCTTGAAATTACTGAAATTTTTCCATCGCCCAAATTTCCATCCACATCATTGATGTAGGAAAATTGTTTTCCAGCATCTAATACAAACAAAGAAGTATCGTTAAATAAGATATTAAACGAATGTTGTCCAGATTTTACGCCTAAGTCGTAAGGAGTGTTTTTAATGTCGGCTGGCAAATTCGGAACAATTTTATAAGCCATTATATTGCCACTTTTAACCGCATAATATAGTGTCTTCACTGCAGTGCTATATCCCACCTGTACGTTAACATAACTTTCTTCGAGTATTCGTCCACCTAATGTAGTTTGTAATCTTACTTTTTGAGAACCGATACTGGTGAATTTTAAATCTCCTGGGTCTACTGCCGAACTCTCAGCAATTGGATTTCCATTGGCATCAATAGTTCCAGCAGGGAAAATCCATTTGTAAACTACGGGTAATTTTTCTGGATTTGGAGTTTCTAAACTAAATTTTACTGCGGTAGATTTTACCAAACAAATTCCGCCAACGAATGGTTGAATTGTGATATAA
Source organism: Bacteroidales bacterium (assembly GCA_038249855.1). Lineage (GTDB taxonomy): Bacteria > Bacteroidota > Bacteroidia > Bacteroidales > Paludibacteraceae > Paludibacter. The sequence continues at coordinate 1,956 of JBBSCW010000142.1, read as the reverse complement.
GTGGCAATATCACTGATAAGAATATTCTTTTTCAATGAACCTTCTTCGCCCGCAACAGTTAGTTTTACTGAATACATTCCTGCAACTTTATACTTATGGGCAACACTATCGCCAGTAACTGCTGCTGAACCATCGCCAAAATCCCAAGTTGCTTCTCCTTTTGCCTCCGAATAGTTCTTAAATTGAATCGTTGCTCCTACTAAATAGTCGAGTTTATAACTTTCGGCATTACTTACCTTGTATTGAAATGATATTTTATCGTTTGGGAAATTCTCAATCAAAGGTTCGTTCATCACACAACCTGAGAGTAAAAAAATCAACACCGTAAACGCTGGTAATATTTGTTTTAGTCGTTTCATAATTTCACTCTTTATTATCTTAAATCAATTTCTTTTTTATCTGCTATTCCCACAATCTGACTTTTGTCTACTGCATTGAATCTAGCTGTTAGCTTATATAAACGTGTATATTCTACTTTGTAGATCTGTGCACTTTGATCGTAAATCAAGTCTTTGAATTGGATGCCGTCATATTTGGTTTTTAATTCGGCCACTTTCCCGGTTTTAATAAAATAGTCGTAAGCTCCAGAGTTATTATTAAACGTAGAGTCAGTAAACGCTTTAAATTCCACATCGGAGGTAACGTTGAGCGAAACCATAATTTTTCTAAAATCGGCTACTTTCAATAATTTATATAAGCTATCCTTGAATTGAGTTGCAAAGCTGGCTGGAAAGTAAGAATTAAACTTAGTTTCTTCAAATGTTTTAACTTCTTTCCATTCTACCGTTCTCAATGTCCTGCTTGTAGGGAAAGTGGTATTCAGAATATAAGCCTTTTTAATTGAATCCCAACTATTCACATTATGAGGATAGCTAGCAATTTTTTGAAATTCTCGTATTTGAGTAGTTTTGTTGGTAGAAATATTGTATTTGAAAGTAGTAACCAATGGGCAACTTACCATGGTTTGAGTATTCTCATTCACATCGTACCATACTTCTAAATGATCTATTTCGGTATTACCTATCGCGTAATATTGTGCATAAAAAGCAACTTCGGAACCCGCATTTACGCTGTTTGAAGGTAGTTCCCAAAAAACATGAGGAGCTACTTGGCCAATGCGTGCGATATTATCAACTGTATCATTAATTTCGCAGCTAGTTAGCAGGAATATTACCGACAAAGGGAATATAATCTTTTTTAATATCTTTTTCATTTTACAAATGAATTATTTGTTATATAATTTTATTTAAGTTATTAAAATTCGAGTATTCTAACTCGGAATTTATAAAAACGAAAGAGCTAATATATTACTTGAATTTTGGGTTATAAACTGCCCAGATCATTGGTTTTTTCAACCAATCTGTATTACGGAAAGCTCCCAAGCGATCTAGCTCCGCCTTATTGTATTTTTCTTCGGTTTCGGGGTCGTAGTTTAGTCTTTGTATCCATATTTCTTTAGCGGATCCATCTACATTTTTTTCCGTTGTCCAGTATGGTTCATAAAGGTTGTAAGGTCGTTTTAAACCTGGATATATTGCAGCACCTTCGTATGTAAAACCGTTGGTGTTGTTGCTATAATTATAACGACGCATATCGTTCCATTGTTCGGGTTGCAGGTACATGCAAATGTATTTGTGCCGCATGATATGTCCAATATTAAAGTTCGATAATGTTGGAAAATACTTGGCCATATTTTTAAAACGGGTAGTATAACCTGCCTTGGTTGCATGGCGTGTTAAATTCAAATCAACTGCGACAGTCATTTCATTTAGAGCTTCTTGTTTCGACCCTTTCCAATACAGGGCCTCTGCTTTTATCAGTCTGAGTTCTTCGGTTAACATCAATGAAACAAAACCGGTATTTTTTGTGAAAACTGAGGTAAATAAATCAGGGAAGTTTGTTTCCTTATACGAAACTCCCATACCGATATTAGCATCTAAGTACCTGTATTTATTG
>JBBSCW010000141.1:0-8316 GCA_038249855.1 Bacteroidales bacterium | reverse complement strand
CGCCAATCCAGCAGGTGCTAAGTTTTTCTGAGCTCCACCATAAATAATTGCATATTTTGAAATATCGATAGGACGTGAAAAAATATCCGACGACATATCGGCAACCAAAGGAACTGGTGAATCTATATCTTTCAGTATTTCGGTGCCGTAAATTGTATTATTAGTTGTAATGTGAAAATAATCGGCATCGGTTGGTATCACATAATCATTGGGGATAAAGTTGTAATTGGCATCTTTCGACGAAGCAACTTCCACGGTTTCGCCAAATCCCTTAGCTTCCTTCATGGCTTTATTAGCCCAAACACCTGTATTCAAATAAGCAGCTTTCTTCTCAAATAAATTCAAAGGAACCATGGCAAATTGCAAACTGGCACCACCACCTAAAAATAACACTGAATAACCTTCGGGGATATTTAACAACTCGATAAAAAGATCACGAGCTTCGGCTATTACTGCCTCAAAACCCTTAGAGCGATGGCTTATTTCAAGTACTGATAAACCAGAATCATTGAAATTCAATACAGCCGCAGCAGTTTTTTCGATAACTTCGCGAGCTAAAATAGAAGGTCCCGCACTAAAATTATGCTTTTTCATACAAAAATATGTTTGTTAGTTTTATATCCTGAAAATTAAAGTGCAAAATTACGGAAATTTTTAGTTATTCTCTTCAAAAAATGTGTTTTTATAATTAAATGAAGTCATTTTTTTATAGTCATTCATTAGCGCTTGAATTAAATGAATATTTATTCATATAAATAACTCACATGTTGTATAACTGTGTAATGAATTGATGGTCGAGGAAGTCTTTTGTTTGATTAATTAATCGTAATATCAAATTCAACCGAAGGCATAAATTGTCTTTTTTCCCATACATAAACTTTTTTATCGAGAGCGAAATACATAGAATCAGGTTTATACGAAAAAGATTTAATGGTCAGATTCTTTGCCGTAGTTAAAGTATAAACTGCTTTATCTAAGGGTCTTTTCCACGATTGAGTAGATGTAATTATATATTTATTTACAGTAGAGATTTTTTGTCTATAGTAGATATTCAAATCTACAGTGTCGTTTGGGAGAAGCATGAAATCAAATGAGACTGAAGAATCCAATCTTTTAAACTGAATTCGTTTATGTGTGTTTAGGTTCACTATCCGAATTGAATCTATTTCAGTTGCTTTATCTGCAAATGGAAATACTATCCGTTGATTTACAGTTTGATTATCTTTATTATAGAATGAAAAAATTCCATTAACAATAAAATAGCCTTTATCAAGTTGAAAGTCTATATGTTCTTCAAAAAATGACACGTGATTTTGACCTTCGATGTTTGGCGATAGAAAAGATAAAACAATAAATATCAACGCAATCGGCCTTTTCATTAGTTGGCAATTAATATTTTAGAAGTAGAATAATTCTTGTTATTCACTAATAAGCAAATTGTGTAGGTTCCATTGACTGTATGTTGGGGTAGGTTTATTTGTCCTTTGCTTTCAGTTATCGGATATGTGGAAACCGTTTTTCCGTTCATATCAATCAACTGCAAAAAACTATTAGATGATTTCACCGGAATTGAAATTTCATAATTAAATGATAAGCCTTTAATGGGATTCGGAAGTATTTTAATCAAAGATTCCTCATTCATCTGAAGATTGTCTATTCCAGCAACAAGTGAACCAAGTAAATGAATATCAACTGTAACAACCGTATCGGGTTCAATTGAGACATCCATTGGAGAGATATTTACACCTGTATATCCACCAGAAAACGGAAGAATATAGTTCCATAGATTTGCAATATGATTATTGCAGGAGAATAATCTGGCTGAATATGAACCATCAGGATTAGATTTAAAAACACTGGCAAGACCCATAAAGCCTATGTCATTACGAGTTAACAGATGATTGTTTTTATCATAGATATATCCTTTTATAGTCCCACACATTCCTGTAGTATCGTTTATTTCTCCGATACTTGGTGATTTGTCGAGGCTATAACTACTCCGATAGCTGACCCAAGATGCTGCAATTGATTGACCTATTTTTGGCCTTTTCAATGCTGAGTTTGGATAACCGTAAGTTATAGGATCATTATTATTGTTATTATACCCGAAAAAATAATACATTACCTGAATACTGTCACAAACCGGATTTATATTTAGAACTGAATTTAAACTATCGTTTTCTACTAATAAGATACCATTATCTCCAACAATATTAAATCGTTTTAATTTCGACGTCCCCGAATTTGTCTTTATTAAGATACTGTCTATTTTAACTTTATTATCTGTATAAAAATACCCAAGCTCCATAACCCATTTGCCATTAATATCAAATTGAAGTTCTGATATTGCAAGCCCAGGAGTAACAATAGGATTTGCATTTAATAGCGATATTACAAAAAAGGCAATAATTGTAAGTAGAGATTTTTTCACAAGGTTAATTTATTTTAAGTGATTAAAAAAAATAAATATTATGTAAAAGTACGAAAACATTTTATTATATCTTTCAAAAATGTATTTTTATATCAGAAAAGTTTTCAATTGAATTTTTTTATTTCTGTTCGTAGCAGGCGAGGGGGAAATTGGAAAAATAAGGGAATAAGGGTTGGTTTGTTGTGAATGGGCTACTAGATACTGAGCGTATAAAAAACCCTTCTTTTATATTGAAACTCTACTAACCCAATCATAACATGCAGAATATCAAGCCATACTAAATCGCCAATTTTAGTTGATGAAGTTGTTTTTCCAGGTAAATCAGAAACTAATCAATTGACCATATTGATTAAATCTTCTGTAAATGTAGAGTATTCACCGCACTTCATAACCATTTTTACCATCACTGATTGCAACATCATTTATGGAATCGCCAATATCAATACCTGCAGCATAAGGATTGTATTCTGGCAATCCTTGGCTGAATTTTTTCTGCTTAAGACTTTCTGTCGAAGTTTCGAATTCATTTTTTGTTTTCATAATAGTAATTTTTAGAAATCTAAAAGAGGTACTATAAATGAAAAATTGAATCTACTATAAGGTGTCTCTAAGAGCATCCATTTGAAATTTCAACGAGTACCTCAACCAAACTTAGTAATAGGGTGTATTTTCTATGGGCTTACAGAGCTTTTTTTAGATTATATAAAACACAAAAGTTATCTTCATTGTTGTTCGATTGTAAATCGTGGGGACTTAGTAGCATCACGACAACAAAACGACGTCCCTTATTACTTTATTTTATAAAAATCGAATTCAATAATTTGTTAATTACGTGCTGGATAATGAATAATACAACATTGTTTCTTTACATTACTCTATAATTTTGTTTTCTTGAAACAGTCCCTACAAATAGGTTCATATTCAGTCATTTCGCCTAAAAGCACACGCTTGTCGCTATCAACCAATCGGTGCGAAACATAAGCCAAAGCACCACAACGAACACAAATGGCATGCACTTTATAAACATCTTCGGCAATGGCACACAGGGCGGGCATCGGACCGAACGGAATTCCTTTGAAATCCATATCCAAGCCTGCAACAATCACTCTAATACCTTGGTTGGCAAGCTGATTGCAGACTTCTACCAAACCTTCATCGAAAAACTGGGCTTCATCGATGGCTATTACATCCACATCGCCCGACATCAATAGAATACTGCCCGATGATTCAACGGGAGTAGAACGTATGGAAGTGCGATCGTGCGACACTACTTCATCTTCAGAATAACGTGTGTCAATTTTCGGTTTAAAAATTTCAACTCTTTGCTTGGCAAATTTTGCACGTTTCAATCTGCGAATCAATTCTTCGGTTTTGCCCGAAAACATGGATCCGCAAATTACCTCTATACTGCCTCTTTTTTGTTGAACCGGATGGTTTTGTTCAGAATAAATCATTGTGTTTTAGTGAAATTTAGTCTTGTTTATTATAATTAATGTCCCGAAAATCGTAACTTTACAGCCGAATATATAAATCATCGGACAAAGTTATACAAAAATATATCTTTGCAACCGTTTTATTTAAAAAAAGATATGAACAGAAAATTATTAGTTACTCTCCTTCATAAAAACTTGGAGGAATTGAATGTAATTACTGAGGGATTTATGGAAATGGATGAGTATCCTGCTGCCATTATTCATTTGGCTAGGCGTAAAACTGAGGATATAGAAATTATCATTGACCAACTGGCTGCTGAAAAGGGAAATCAGCGCATTAATACTTTGCCTTATATCAATGTAAATCAAGAGAATGAGTCAGTCAAAGCAGAACTAACTAAACCGACTGAAACTGAAATAGTTGAAGTAAAGAAAGTATTAACAGCCGAAGATAAGGCTATTGTTGAGGTAGAAACTCAGAATTTAACCCAAGAAGTTGAAATACCTGAATCGGAAATTATCACTCCTGCATTTGAAAATTTGGAGGAGATCTTGAATCCTGAACTGATTTTGGAAGATACAGAAATCATTGTCCCTGCACCAGAAATTATAGTGGAGGAATCAACTCCAGAGCTTATGTTGGAAGAAGTGGAAGTTGAAGAATCACCAGAACTTGTGGTTGAACCTGAACCAGAAAAATTTGCAGAAGTTTTTGTTGAAAAAGAAGAGGAGTTGATAATTGTGGAGGATGATCGTGAAATTAAGACTACTGTTATTACAACAATCGACGAAATTGAGAGAAAATCGACAACCGAAGAGCACAAGAGAATTATTATTGCTGAAAAAATTATACAGCCTACTGTTTCGCGAAACGAAGTAATGGCAAAAGGAGATAATTCCTTGAGTGCCTCTATTGCCAATAAAAAAATTACAGATATTAAGCAAGCCATCAGCATAGGCGACCGTTTCCGTTTTCAGCGTGAATTGTTCAAAGGCAATGGCGAAGAAATGAACCGAACCTTGAATTATATCAATCAATTGGCTACATTCGAAGAGGCATCCTCATTCTTGATGTCGAAATATGGCTGGGATAAAGCCAACGAAAATGTTAATGATTTTCTCCAACTAGTAAGACGTAGATTTTAAGTACAAACTGCCCCAAGCTCCTAAAGGGGTGTTAAGACTAATATGTTGAGTTTTTTTTAAATATTTTTCAAGAGACGAAAGTAATTAAACATCAATTTTATGAGTTTGGGGTGGCAATTATTTTCAAATTGGTATTGCTCGTCTTTTTCCTTGTAACTGCCTAACTCATAACTAAACTTTTTCCACATGAAACTATATGTTATTCCAACTCCGATTGGAAATCTCGAGGATATGACCATACGGGCGATTCGTATTTTGAAACAGGCTGATTTGATTTTGGCAGAGGATACGCGCACCAGTGGTTTTCTATTGAAGCATTTTGAGATTCAAACTCCCATGCAGTCGCATCATAAATTCAACGAGCATAAAACGATAAATGCCGTAGTACAAAGGATTTTGAGTGGACAGATAGTCGCGTTAATCTCGGATGCTGGTACGCCAGCTATTTCCGATCCAGGTTTTTTGGTGGTTCGTCATTGTATCGAAAACGGTATTGATGTGGAATGTTTGCCTGGAGCTACTGCCTTTGTTCCAGCATTGGTGGCATCGGGTTTGCCCAACGACCGTTTTTGTTTCGAAGGTTTTTTGCCTCAGAAAAAAGGCAGACAAACCAGAATGAACTCGCTAAAAGAGGAGACACGCACCATGGTTTTTTATGAATCACCCTATCGATTGTTGAAAACTTTAACACAATTTAGTGAGGTTTTTGGTGAAGATAGAAAAGCATCGGTTTCGCGCGAAATTTCAAAAATATTTGAAGAAACAAAAAGGGGAACTTTGGCTGAATTAATTCAACAATTTACTGTTCAAGTACCCAAAGGAGAAATAGTTATAATTGTTGCAGGATTAGAATTATAACACTAACTTTGCACCCGAATTCAAATTAAATACACCTGAACTCATTTTTCAAATCAGTATCAATTTTATCAAATTATAACGATAACAAATCAAAATGAAAGCCTTTATTACAACCTTACTTATTTCGTTGTTTATTTTCAGTTCTTGTGGGTATAAATCCTCCGACTACAAGGCACTGCAAGCTCAAAATGACTCTTTGTTGAGAGCAAAAGGTCAGATGCAAGAAGAGATTGATGGATATTTTTCAAGCATGAATCAGATTGAGCAGAATATTGAAAAAATTAAAGAAGCTCAAGGTTTATTGACCAATCAACCTATTGGGGAAGAACTTGATTCGGATGCACGCATGAAAATTAGTGATGATTTGCTGTATCTGAATGAAATGTTGAAAGCCAACAAAGAAGAACTTGCTAACTTAAAAGCTAAAATTAAACGCAGTTCATTTAAGTCGGAACAGCTCGAACGGAATTTGGCAAGACTGACCAAATCCTTGGAAGAGCAAGGTTCTAAAGTGGCTATGTTACAATCACAAATTGTGGCTAAAGATTCGGTTATTAACGAATTAGGTGCAGCTGTTGAAGATTTGGGTAAAAATATTGATGAACTCAAAACAGATGTGAGCAAGAAAGAAACTAAAATTAGTGAGCAAGACGAAACAATACACACGGCTTGGTATGTTTTTGGTACTCGAAAAGAGTTGAAAGAGCAAAAAATTGTTACCTCAAACGGTATGTTCAGTGCGAAACAAATACTTCAAAGTGATTTTAATAAAAACTATTTTGTTCGGATTGATGCCCGCAAAACGAAGTCAATTCCGCTGTATTCAACCCGAGCCAAGATATTAACTTCACACCCTAAATCGTCGTACACCTTGGAAAAGGAAAATGATAATTATGTGTTGCTAATCTTAGATACCAAAGAATTCTGGAGCGTTAGCAAGTATTTGGTGATAGAAGTGGATTAATTGCAGCCCCCAACCCTCCCGACAGGTCGGGATAAACAGCAGGGGAGTAAGAGATTTTAAATTTTCATATAATTTAATGAATATTTCATATCAAACAATATTATAATGGATGCGTTTCACCTACTTAAGGGCTGAAACGCATTTGTTTTTTTATAGATTATCCCTCTTGAAAAAGTTGGTGGTTATTTTGATAATATATTACCTTATAATTTACATCATGAGCCACTAAATCTCTAAGACACAAAGATGACACAAAATTAAAATCAAATAAATCAAGGTTTTGTGAAACTTTGTGTTTTTGTGACTTGGTTGCAATTTTTATAATTTTAAACACGATCTATTGAAAATTTTCTTGCTTGACCGAAAGTGATTAGCAGTCTTTTTAATTATTCTGAACATGACTTTTGGTATTAAACAACGTAATTTATAATCTAAAATCCTTAGTAAATGAACAACTAATAAATGAATATTATGAAACAAAAACAATATAAATTCGTATTTCTTGATTTGGACGATACCCTGTGGGATTTCCATGCCAATGCCCGATTATCGCTTCAAGACATGTATGTGGATAGAAACTTAAGTCAGTATTTTGAGAATTTCGACGAGTTTTTCACTATCTATGCCAAACGCAATATCGAACTTTGGGAAATGTACGGAAAGGGAGAAATAACCCAGGAATATTTAATGTCCGAACGATTTCGGTATCCATTATTGCGCATGGGAGTGGACGATAAGAAATTAGGCGAAGAAATTGGAATTCAATACTTAGAAATACTCCCCACCAAAACTATGCTTATTCCCCATGCAATAGAATTGCTGGATTATCTTTATCCCAAATATCCACTTACGATTATTTCCAATGGATTTGTAGAAGTACAATACAAAAAACTGAAAAGTTCCAAGTTGGAGCAGTATTTTGCACATATTGTACTCTCGGAATCGGCCAAAGCATTGAAGCCAGACAAAAAGATTTTTGAATACGCTTTACAATTGAATGGAGCAGAGGCTAAGGATGCAATTATGTTAGGTGATAGTTATTCGGCCGATATTATGGGTGCTCAAAATGCTGGTATCGATCAAATTTACTTACCCTTGCACAAAATTTCCCAAAATCAGAAACCAGCATGTACGCATTTGATAAGTTCACTCGAAGAGGTGTTTTCTATCCTGTAATTATTGGTTTCTCTTTAACCCAACTTGCGAATTATAAAACCCAACACATTCATAACCAACACATTGGTTTTGAATTTCAATTTTCAGGGGAACACAATATGTTTTTTTTCAAAAGCTTTATCTTTATAATTTAGTGCTTTGTAAATTGCTTTAGCATCGCTTGAGGATTGGCTACAGGTTTTGATTGTTATTTTTTTGTTTTCAGAATCTATCATTGAGGTTATAACGCTTTTTTGAGTGTTCATTTTCATGACAATAGTTTGCCAGGAATCGTTTATTTTTTTGCTTTTTAATTGATATCGAACCGT
>JBBSCW010000140.1:0-8369 GCA_038249855.1 Bacteroidales bacterium | reverse complement strand
TGCTGCGTTCCAGAATTTTTACTGAACTTGATAAAACCAATGAATCGGATGTAGAATGGGACGTTACAAATTATGTAAAAGCGGCTAAAGTTGCGGGGAGTACCTATATAAACTTTTGCATGCAAGTGTATACTGGTGGTCAGGGCGGTACTGTTGGTTTTTATTCTCTCAATGGTGGTGGAGCAACTGTTCCACAACTTATTGTATCCGATTTTATCTTAGTCAATGCTTCAGCTAACAATTCTTTATATGGTAGTGTCTCTGGCGGTGGCACTTTTGCAAATGGTTCCGGTGTCACGTTAACAGCAACACCAATTTCAGGGTATCATTTTGTTAACTGGACATTAAATACAAGCGGAGGTGCTGAACAATCACAATCAGCCTCTTATTCGTTTACAGTATCAGCGGATAAAACATTGGTGGCCAATTTTGAACCCGATAATGTGGCTGTAAGTTCAGGTACAACAAACGCTGCTGACATTACTTGTACGACCTGTGATGTAACGGTAGCTTCGGGTGCCGAACTCACTGTTGGTGCTGATAAAACACTGAAATCGGTAACAGTGGCCGCAGGTGGAAAGTTGACAATTAGCGCAGGTGCACTCACTACCATCAATGGCATTTCGCTCGGAAGTGATGAAAACAGTACAGCAACTTTAATGGACAACACACCAACCGCAAATACTACAGTGAAACAATATGTAACTGCGGGTCGTAATTGGTATATGAGCGCACCGGTAATAACAGCAGCTTACACTTGGCTCAATCGTGGAACAAGTGTTCAGGAATGGAACGAAGCATCCAAAGCGTGGGTTATAGTAAGTTCTGGAACTTTAGTGCCTGGCAAAGGTTATATTCAGGTTGCAACAAGTACACCATCGGTAACAGGTACAACGGGAACAGTAAATGTAAGTGGTGCAACCAATTCAGGCAATATAGCTGTAAATGTTACACGTACCGAATCTGGTTCAAGTCGCGGTTTCAACTTGGTGGGTAATCCCTATCCTTCGTATTTGAAATGGAGCGGTGTGAACAGTGTAATAGCCGATGCTGGAAACAGCGGTATTGGTACAAGTTTCTGGTATCGTACCAAAAATACTGGTGATGCTTATGTTTTCACTACTTGGAATGGCTCTGCCAATTTAGTGGTAGGAGGTACAAATGTGAATAGCACTATAAACGAATATATTCCCCCAATGCAGGCTTTTTGGGTACGTGTAAATCAAAACACGAATAATTCAGACCCGAATTATCCAAATAATAGCGTTACACTAACTTTTAAGAATAATATGCGTCTTCATGGTGCTGGCGATAGCAATAAGTTCAAAGCTCCTAAGAACGACGAACGTTCTCGCATACGTTTGCAATTAGTAAACGGTGTTAATGCCGACGAAACATTAATCTATTTTGATGCCAATGCTGCAAACAGTTTCGACAACTACGATTCGCCCAAATACATGAACAATAGCTCAACTGTTCCGGACATATATAGCAAAGTTGCCGACGAAAAAGTGGCTATTAATGGTATATCGGAAGTAAGCGATAACTTGGAGCTTGCGATTGGCATTCGAACTGGTACTACAGGCAGTTTTACACTCAAGGCCACCGAATTGGCCAACTTCGACAGCAACACCAAAATCTATTTGCGCGACAAGCAAGAAAACACCGAAGTGGAACTTTTCCCTGCAACAGAATATGCATTTAGCAACACTACAACTACAGCCAACGAAAGCCGTTTTAGTATTTTATTTAAAGCAAAATCAGTTAATACAGGAATCGATGAAATTAATGATTGTGGAATACAGATTTATCGTAATTCGAACAATAAGATTGCAGTAAATTGCAAAGATTATGACAACACTGCGCTGGTTTCAGTTTACAATACAGTTGGTCAAAAAATTGTAGAAAAACAACTAAAAAGTACGATTACAGTAATTGATTCTCGGCTTGATGCTGGGATTTATATGGTAACCGTAATGAATGGGGGTAAAAATAAAACATTTAAATTAATTTTAAACTAATTGAAGCAATGAAAAAATTAGAGAAAAAACGCATATATACAACTCCTCATATTGAACAAATAAAATTGGATAATGAAATATCGTTACAATTGGAATCAACTCCGCCATTTGGGCCGGATGAGACATATAACATGCCCGAGTATTTTACAAATAATCCAAGAATACTGGTTTAATTCCATTATAGGTTTAGGTAGAATTTAAGATTGTGTTAAAAAATAAGCAGGAGAAACGCACCGAAATGATTTCGGGGGTTTCTCCTGCTGTTGTTTGTAGTGAGTTTTTACAACTGTAATGCACCAATAAACCAATTAGAATCCCTATTTCTACTTTACTAAAATAAAAGAAACAAATTCTATATTGACCCCCAAACCCCCAAATGGGGGCTTAAGAGTGAAATTAGGAGATCGATTTACGCAATTCTGATTTACACAAACTGCGTCTTAAAGCCCATCTTCCTCCCTCTCTATTTTTGGAGAGGGCTGGGGTGAGGACTGGGGTTTGGTGGTCGAAATTTTAAATTGGTAAAGTAGAACTATTTAAAAGTAGTAAAAAAGATGTTGGGAACGCTCTAAATGAGCAGAGATAAACGAATGAAAAGTGTTAAATATTGAATTTTAATCGAAAATAATTGGCAAAAGACTTCGCAATAAACAAATGTTTATTACCTTTGTCCATCAACAAAGCTAATTAAATATCTGCAAATGAACGAATATATATCCAAAGAAAGACGAAGGCTTGAAAAAGAATTGCTAATGTATCTCAGAAAATATAGATTTTATTCAGCAAGGTTTAAGAAAATTAGCGATTTAGAGAAAATAATTGACGAAATTGTAAATGAACTAAAACGAGATGTTTAATGAAAAATACTCTCCCCTTAAAAAAGGAGAGAACAAAAAAGACAAAGATATGAAATCAACACAAGAAAGATTCGAACAACTGAAAGAGTTGGAGTTAAACGCAAAGTCAAACAAAGAATTCAACAAAATTCAATTAGAATTTGACCGTTTGTCAATTGAAGATCCTAATGGATTTGAAGATGCATTTATAGCTAGCGCACGAGGGACATTACAAGCTGTCAAGAAACTCAGGGTAAAAGAACAGATACAAGAACTATCAGAAATAGTTTCGATGTCGTACATTGCCAAAACCTATTTTAATAAAACCAAGAGCTGGATGAGTCAGCGTATTAACGAACTTAATGTAAATGGTAAACCAGCCCAGTTTAGCAAAGAAGAAATTAAAATACTCAACGAAGCAATCCGTGATATATCCACAAAAATAGGGTCTTATCAAATAGTATAAAAAACGAACCCCACAATCAAAGTATTTCTACCACTTTATATACAGCCTCCACCACCACTAAATAATATGTATTTTGGTTAGATAAGCTGCAAAGTGTGTAAAAAAAACCGTTCCTACTCAGAAACGGTTTTTTTGAAAATATAATTCGGTAGAATTAGTCTTTAAACTTGGCTGAAAGATATTCTCTGTTCAATCGCGCAATATGTGAAATAGAAATGGCTTTCGGACATTCTGCTTCGCAAGCTCCCGTATTAGTACAGTTACCAAATCCTAATTCGTCCATTTTGTAAACCATGGCTTTTGCACGTGCTGCACGTTCCACTTGGCCTTGTGGTAAGAGTGAAAGTTGACTTACTTTTGCAGATACGAATAACATGGCAGAGCCATTTTTACAAGCTGCTACACAAGCACCACAACCAATACAAGAAGCAGCATCCATGGCTTCGTCAGCATAGATTTTAGAAATAGGAATTGCGTTTCCGTCAGGAATTCCACCAGTATTAACCGATACATATCCACCCGCTTGAATGATTTTATCAAAAGAACTGCGGTCAACAATTAAATCTTTGATTACCGGAAATCCTGCTGAACGCCAAGGTTCTACGGTGATGGTTTCGCCGTCTTTGAAACGACGCATGTGAAGTTGACAAGTTGTAGTCTCTGGGTCCAAACCATGTGGATGACCATTGATATACAAACTACATGAACCGCAAATACCTTCACGACAATCGTGGTCGAATGCGATAGGTTCTTTCCGTTGAGAAATTAATGTTTCGTTTAACACGTCCAACATTTCAAGGAATGAACTGTCGATGGATACATTATCCATCTTATAAGATACGAATTCGCCTTTGGCTTTCGCACCAGCTTGACGCCAAACTTTTAGCGTTATATTTATACTTTTTTCCATTGGTCTAATATTAGTAAACAAGTAAACGGGTAAACAAGTAAACCACTTTATATGTTAATCCCGGTTACTATGATTGTTTTTTAATTAATATCTGATTTTAAATTAACAGGATGATTGAAACTTCCATTGTTTTTCGATTTAATCAATGCCGATAACATTTTAATTATTTCTATAATAGAATTATTTAATCTCATATAATCTATATCACTTAAAAATTCTAAACGATGTGAAATTAATAATTGAGTTTCAATTTCGGAAGCTGAGCCTAATGAAATAAATAAGAAGTGAATCAGTTCTTTATCAGAATGTCTGCCATATCCTTCGGCGATGTTTGAAGGTATTGAAATGGCAGCTCTTCTAATTTGCGAAGTTAATCCGAAAACTTCTTCTTTGGGAAAACATTTTGTAGCCTTATAAATTTCTACAACAAAATCTATTGATTTTTGCCAAACAATCAGATCTTTATGTGTTTGCATGTTGTAAATTATTTTAAATGGTTTTTATTTTTCTTCCCTCGTTTCCTTGTCTCCTTGTTCACTTGTCTCCTCGTCTCCTGTACTTACGCTTTATAATTACGTTGTTGACGTTGGATGAATTCGTATTCGAGCATTTCTTTATGTAGAATTGGTTCTACGGCTTCACCGTTGAATTTCCAGCACGATACGAATGAGAATTCTTCGTCGTTACGAAGTGCTTCCCCTTCGGGTGTTTGGTATTCTTCACGGAAGTGACCACCGCAAGACTCTTCACGCATCAACGAATCGCGCGCCATTAGTTCGCCAATTTCAATAAAGTCAGCTACACGCAATGCTTTTTCGAGTTCAGCATTCAAATCCTGACTTGTTCCTGGAACGTATACTTTTGACCAGAATGTCTTACGAATTTCTTGAATTTTTTCCAAAGCGTGTTCCAAACCAGCTTTGTTGCGACCCATACCTACAAAATCCCACATTACTAAACCAAGTTCACGGTGGATAGAATCTACTGAGCGATCGCCCTGTATTTTCATGATTTTGTCTATTTTAGCTTGTACCGCATCATCTGCTTCCTTAAATTCAGGAAGATCAGTGCTCATACGAGGAACTTGAATTTGATCAGCTAAATAATTTTGAATAGTATAAGGCAATACAAAATATCCATCGGCCAAACCTTGCATCAATGCAGAAGCTCCTAAGCGGTTTGCACCATGATCGGAGAAATTAGCTTCACCAATACAGAAAAGTCCTTTAATTGATGTTTGTAGTTCATAATCAACCCAGATGCCACCCATAGTGTAGTGAATAGCAGGATAAATCATCATCGGAGTTTTATAGGGGTTTTCGTCAACAATCTTGTCGTACATTTGGAAAAGGTTTCCATAGCGTTCACGAATGGTATCTTCACCTAAGCGCTCTATTGACGATGAAAAATCAAGATAAACAGCCAAACCAGTATTACCAACACCAAATCCAGCATCGCAACGGTCTTTGGCAGCACGAGATGCAACATCGCGTGGTACTAAATTCCCGAAAGCAGGATAACGACGCTCCAAATAATAATCGCGTTCGTCTTCTTTCAAATCGGTTGGTTTAAGCTTACCTGCACGAATGGCTTCGGCATCTTCTTTTTTCTTTGGAACCCAGATACGTCCGTCGTTACGAAGCGATTCGGACATCAAAGTTAATTTTGATTGGAATTCACCATGAACTGGAATACAAGTTGGGTGAATTTGTGCATAAGCAGGATTTGCAAAATAAGCTCCTTTTTTATACATCTGTACAGCTGCCGATCCGTTCGATCCCATAGCGTTGGTCGATAGGAAGAAAGCATTTCCGTAACCTCCTGTTCCAACTACTACTGCGTGTGCAAAGAAACGCTCTGTTTTACCAGTCACTAAATTGCGGGCAATGATACCCCTTGCACGACCATCAACTACCACTACATCAAGCATTTCGTATCGTGTGTACAACTTTACAGCTCCTTTACCAACCTGACGACTTAAAGCAGAATATGCCCCAAGTAACAGTTGTTGTCCAGTTTGACCTCTTGCATAAAAAGTACGTGAAACCTGCGCTCCACCAAACGAGCGATTATCCAATAAACCACCATATTCGCGTGCAAAAGGAACACCCTGAGCCACACATTGGTCGATAATGCTATTGGCTACTTCGGCTAAACGATATACATTGGATTCGCGAGCACGGTAATCTCCACCTTTGATGGTGTCGTAAAATAAACGATAAACTGAGTCACCGTCGTTCTGATAATTTTTTGCTCCATTGATACCTCCCTGAGCTGCAATTGAGTGCGCCCGGCGTGGAGAATCTTGAATGCAGAAATTCAATACATTAAATCCAAGTTCGGCCAACGAAGCGGCTGCCGAAGAACCTGCTAAGCCTGTACCTACCACAATAATGTCCAACCGACGTTTATTGGCAGGATTTACTAATTTCTGATGAGCTTTGTAGTTGCTCCATTTCTCAGCCAAAGGTCCCGTAGGAATCTTAGCATCTATTTTAGTTTCTACTACTGTTGTAGCATCTGTTTTAATTGCCATAATATAATTTCTGTTTTTCAATAGTGATTAAACGATCCAGTTAGCTCCACCGCCTAATAAAAAGTAAACGGGTATGGACAAAAACATCAGTATGATAAGCGTAGCTAGAATGTTTGAAATAACTTTTACGCGTGGCATCCAAGTTTTGTTGTTCAGTCCTAAGGTGTGTAAAGCACTCCAAACACCATGTGTTAAGTGAAACCACAATGCAGTTAGCCATACAATATAAATAACATTATAGGCAATTGAGTAAGGCGAATCTTTGAAATAAAACTTAATCCAATAAGCACCATTAGTTGCATTGGCTAACAAATCCTCAGCTACGTGTCCACCTAACATGTGTTGAACTTCCACCAACTGCATTTTTGCCCAGAATTGATACAAGTGCAGCGCCATAAAGCCAAGTACAATGCCACCCAGAATCAACATATTCTGTGATGCAAGACTTACACCTTCTTGTTTTTCGATAACCGCATAACGAATGTTTCCACGTGAACTGCGATTCTGAAAAGTAAGATAAATAGCATAAACGATATGCACAATAAATCCTATTGCCAGAATTTTAGTACCAATAAGTGCATACCAATTAGCACCCAGAAAAGCAGCAATGGCATTGTAGGCGTCTGGAGAAAACAGCACCACAAAATTCATTGTGCCATGGAAAAGTAAAAATAGCACGAGAAAAACTCCCGTGATACTCATAATGAGCTTCCGCCCGATTGATGAATCAATTAACCACATAGATTTTTGTTTTAGTTTGTATTATAGTTTTGTTAATTTTAAAGTGTCGGAAATACAGAGTTAGAGCGTAATATCAATTTTTCAACAAACGAGTGTCAAAAATAAACTTTTTTTGTGGAAATCAAGCGTTTAAATAGAAAAGTATTATCTCAAATTTCAAGCGCAAAATTAATCATTAAAACCTATATTACAAAATATTAAAGAAAAATTTCTTTAATATCTGTTTTGTCTTAATAGTCAATGTGGTACGTTTTATATTATAACATCGCCAAAAAGTGTGGCCGAAGTGGCCGATTTTATTCTTACTTGAATAAATTCTCCAATATGTCTACCTTCTCTTGGGAAAATCACCACTTTACTTTGTGAAGTTCTTCCGAACAATTGCTCTTTGGAGCGTTTAGAGAATCCTTCCACCATTACTTCGAAAGTTTTTCCTATGTCGTCCTGATTGCTCTGATTCGAAACTTCGTTTTGTAAAGCAATAATTTCATTCAATCTCCGCACTTTTGTTTCTTCTGGCACATTGTCGGGCATGCGTTTGGCAGCCACAGTTCCCGGACGTTCGGAGTATTTGAACATAAATGCCATATCAAATTTTACTTCACGCATCAGGTCAAGTGTCTCTTGATGATCTTCTTCTGTTTCGTCGGAAAATCCACAGAAAACATCCGTTCCGATTGAAACGTCAGGAATGAGTCGACGCATAGCAGCCACTCGATCCAGATACCATTCGCGGGTATATTTACGATTCATCAGATTCAATATCTTATTGCTTCCCGACTGAACCGGTAGATGAATGAATTTACAAATATTGGGGTATTTTGCAATAACTTCGATAGTTTCGTCGGTCATATCTTTT
>JBBSCW010000139.1:0-8376 GCA_038249855.1 Bacteroidales bacterium | reverse complement strand
GGGAATATGGCTTGTTCGATAATCATTGCGAATCAATTTTATCAATGCTAAACCATCTATTTTGGGCATCATAATATCAGTTAAAATCACATCAGGAGTAAAACGGAGGGTTTTATCAAAGCCATCTTGTCCATCGGTAGCCTGATGAACTATAAACTTATCTTTTAAGCATTTTACTAAATAGGCCCTTAAATCATCGTCGTCTTCTACCACCAAAATAACTGGTTTGCGAGTCGATTTTGTATTTTCTTCAAGTGTTTCTATTTCCTCAATGGTTTCATTTATTGTTGGTTCAGTTGGAATTTCACAAGGTATGGTTACTTTAAACTCCGAACCACGTCCCACTTCCGAATGTACTTCAATTTGACCTTTACAGACTTCAACCAATTGTTTTACCAATGCAAGTCCGATACCAGTTCCCGAGGTTGCTGATTTCCCCTCCGACTGATAAAAGCGATCTAAAATATGCGGTAATGATTTTTCAGGTATTCCACAACCCGTATCTTGCACTTTTATCACGATATTATTATTGGTCTGCTCTACAAAAACTAAAATATCTCCACCTGCGTCGGTATATTTGAATGCATTTGAAATCAAATTATACACAATTTTCGTAAGTTTATCTACATCAAAAATTAACTCTCTATCAACTATATCGATGATAAATTCAAAATGGATATTTTTGCTTTGAGCTATTCCTCTGAATGATTTATCAATATCATTGAAAACGCTTAATACTATATGTCGCCCGAGTTGTAACTGACTGCCATCATTTATTAATCTTCTAAAATCCAAAAATTGATTCACCAAGTAAAGCAATCGTGTAACATTTTTATCAATAATCCCCATTCTGTCATTCAAAAACAAATTATTGGTTATGATAGGATTTTGTTTAATATCATCGAGCGGACCAGCTATCAAGGTTAAAGGCGTACGTATATCATGTGCAATATTGGTATGAAATCTTAGTCGTACGTTATTAATTTCATTTTGGTGTTGATTCTCCAACTCTTTGATAACAAGTTGTTGTTTTAGCTTGGTTTCTTTATTTAAATAAAGATATACAAGGTACAAAATAGTAATGATAAGTAAAAAATAAGCAAAAAACGCCCACATAGTAAGCCAAGGTGCAGACTTTACCACAATAGTCAGATATTGTTTTTTACCTCCCCAAACATTTTCGTTGTTTGATGCTTTTACCCAAAATCGATATTTGCCGGCTGGCAAGCGATTGTAACTAATAGATCTGTTTTTACTATCTGTCGTTATTGAATCTTTATCAAACCCTTCCAACTGATATTCATAGACATTTTCATCAAAATCGTTATAATGTGTTGCTAAAAAATGGATATTAATACTATTTTCGTTGTACTTTAATACAATTTTTTTTGTTTCGGTAAGTGGCTTTGATAGAATTTTCGATAAATTAGGGTCACTTTTAATAGAACGACCTGAAACTATAATATCAGTAATCTGTACATCTGAAAGAAACGGGTTATGTGGTTGTGGGCTAGTGTTGATAACATTGAGTCCATTGATAGTACCCACATAAAGCAAATCCTTATCCATACACATACCTTCGAGGGCAGCATTGGCAAATAAACCATTGGATATGGTATATTTTTTTTCCTTACCTGTTTTATAATTATAACTAAACAAAGCTTGCGAAGTACCAGCCCACAAACTATTTGAATTATCTTCCATCAAAGACATTACTTTGTTGTTTCCAATTTTTTGTAATTCGTTAAGCGGACTTACAATTAAATTACTACCTGAAACTATGCATTTGTTTAAACCCGAATCGGAACCAAACCAAACAGTAGAATCGGAAGCCACAATTACCGACCATACATGATTGCTACTCAAAGAGTTCAAGCTTTTATTATGTTGTAGGTATTTGATTTTCAGAGCTTTACCCGCTTTGTTTAGAAAAATGGCTGCCACACCATTATCTTTGGTACAAGCCCAAATCATATTATGAATTTTATCATATTTAATTCGGCTTATTTGCTCAGACGAAAGCATATCTGACAAATTTCCAATAGAAATAAAATCGTATTTAAACTTCTTATCATTCAAGTCTATTCGTATTAAACCGTTTGCACAGCCAATCCAAATACTATTATAGGCGTCTATTTCCAACGAAAACGGACTATTTAGTTTAATACCTTTAGGATAAAGCTGCTCGAAAGGAATAAGTTGATTTAAACTATAATCGTAACAGAAAACCATCGAATTAATTGTAAACCATATTTTACCTGATTTGTCTTCTACAATTGAGGGTGAAATAAGTATAAACTGTGGGGGTATTCCTGGTACTATAAGCGAATGGATGATACCATCAGTATCATAATAGAACAAGCCTTGATAGTTAGTACCCACCCAAATTCTTCCACGGCTGTCTTTGAAAACCGATTTCACAAACATACCTTCGGTTTCAGGTATTTTACTGATAATTTTAGGAATTTGATATAAATCTAGTTTGGCAATACCTTTTTGCTGTGATGCAATCCAAATATTTTTGGTTTTATCAACTAAAGTAGAATTGACTATATTGTTGTTAAAAAAAGAAGAGTTGGAGAATTTGAGTTCTTTTATAATTTTTGTTGGCAAATGTAAAATATAAACCTTTTGCATTGAGAAAACAATGTAATTATCATGGTCAATCTCTTTAATCGATCTTATATTTATTCCGCTAAAACCATCATATAATATAACATCAGTAGGTTTTACAACACCATTTAGATTTGAATTGTCTTTTGATAAATAAAAAAGACCTCCACTACTGCAAATCCAAATAGTTTGATTATGATCCTTAAATACAAGATTAATTACCAAATTATTCAAAAATTTATAAGGAGAAAAGACCTGCCCACCTTTGTTAGTTAATAAAATCGAGCCTGAAGTTGTTCCTACTATTAAGCCTTGTTGACTGTTTTCAACTACAGAAGTAACATAATTATCTAAACCAGGATTACTGGAATTAAAAAAAACACTTTCAACCTCGAATCGATTTTCTTTTTTAGAAGTTTTATACAAACCATTCGTGGTGCCAATCCAATAGTTATTATTAGTATCGTTGTAAAATACAGTAACTATCGAATACTTTAGAGGGTCAAAATCAAAATGCTCAAACTGATCAGTTTTATAATCATATTTATCAACAGCACCATTCTCCGTCACTACCCATAAATTGTCAGCTCTATCAATATACAAATCTACAACCCTGTTACCACTTATCGAGGTATTATCGTATGGATTGTGACGATATTTTATAAAATCATTACCATCGAACCTATTTAATCCATCATAAGTACTAACCCAAATAAAACCATACCGATCCTGCACAACCTTACCTGTAGTAAATTGTGATAAACCTTCGTTTACTGAGAATGTTTTAAGATTAAAAGTATTGTTGTAATTAATTGAAAATGTTACTGTACTGTAAATAAACAATACAATTACTGTGATTAGATTCTTCATAAGATTTACAGATTTTATTCATGCAAATATATAGATTTTAATATATTTTCAAGAATCTATTCGTAACATTCTAATCAATTAATGTAACATTTGTTGATTAAGTTTGAGAATGGAAAGGTTTGTAAAGCATGAAAGTTATGAGTTGGGTATTTTTAAATGATTGCATATCCGTTTCGGTCAAGTTGAAAAAAAAATAGTTGTCCATTATACCAAACCAAATCAGACTCCTGTACCGTTGCAGAAACGTGTACCTGAGACAAAATAAAAATACTGATGATTTTAATTGCCCTCTTATAGTGTTTGTTTTATTATATTTACTGACGGAGCGACTTGAAGTCTCAATGTCAGTAATTAGGAAAGTTATTAAGTCACCCTTTGGGGGATTTAGGGGGCTATTTTAATTTTCTCACCACCCGTATGACTCACAAATTCAGGTGCATATTGACATTGAACAGTAGCCATGCCGCTTGAAAACTCTCCACTATTATTGACCCACATTTCGTACTCAAACACATAAGTTCCTTTGGGTAAGTTACTGAAAAAGAATTGCGTAGAAGCATCTTTGGTGGTTTGATAGTAACAAACTCCCTCTTTCCATTCGCAGCCAGAACGCTGATTTACAGGCTCAAAACAAGCAGCTCGCAAATCTTTCAACGCAACAAATTCCAAATCCCTGTCGGTAGTTATCACCAAACGAGTAATTACTTTATCGCCTTTTTTGAGTTGAGCTTGTTCAATGGGAAGCATCATTTTTCCAGAAGTTGAAACTTTCTCGATAAATAATTTTTTACTGACTTTCAAAGCTCCACTTTGCCCGATAACTTTATCCAAATCCTGAAAATACTGCCAATACATAGCTCCCCAACCAATACCAGATTTAGAATTTGTATTGGTTGAAGTAACAGTAACATTTCCCATTTCCTTACGCACATCGGCGGCTGGAATAGTTTCCTTGAAATATCCAGTTCCTGCTTCCGTTGATTTGGGTTTGAGTTCGGTAGTACCAATTTTAATTTTCACTGTACTTCCCTCAGCCAACCAATTACTTCCTTGTAACAATAAAGCATAGATTGCATCGACGGTGGAAATTCGAGAATCCCAGCGTTGCGTTTGTTTCTGTTTCAACAACCAAATTTTCATTTCGTAAATATCGGAAGAAGTTCCGTATATTTCGACAAATGCTTCTAAAATAGCAGCTTGCACAGTTATGGGACGTTCGTTCCAAAAATAGCCAGATTTGTTTTTTGCCCAATACATTCCAAACTCATCTGTTTTCAGAGCGTTTTCTTTCAATGATTTCAAAATTAATTGCGGAAGCGTTTTATTGCCATTTCGAAAAGACAAAATAGCGACTTTTGCTTTACTGTAAAGCGAGAACTTGGTCCAATATTTTTCAGTTTGTTCGGTATAAAATTTTATGGCATCCTTTGCAAATTCAGCAACAGGAGCTTTTGGATATTCCGATCGCAAATATAAGTATAACAATTGATTATCATTTACACAATTTTCATTCTGATAATTTTTATTGTACTTTTTCAACTGATCGAAATCCTTTGAAATTTCCTTATCTAAATAAACAAATGCTTGATTGATAGTCTTTTGCAAGTCATTTGTTGTTACAGATTTAGCAGTCAACTTGGTCAATCGTGCCAAATTCAATAAAATTTCCTGAGTAATATAACGACTTTCAGGCATACCATCGAACCAAGCAAAACCACCAGTTTGTGCTTGAAGTTTCAACAATTTATCTAAATACTGTTGGCTTTGATTCTTTTGCTGATTCAAATCGAACAACAAGGCAATCTGTCGTTTTTGTTCAGTTTCGTCCTGAGCCGCCATCACCCAAGGAGTTTCTTCCAGCAACATATTTTTGAGTTCTGCGTTTTTCTCCAAATTCGACAACAAAGCATCTCTGCTCCCACCCGCATTTTTCCATTGGTCGAAAACTTTGGAAATTTTCGGATTGACATTGGCAATATAAGCAGCCAAAGAATTCACATAATATGCTGTCATTAAATCCAAAGCATTATCAGTTTCGGGTGCCGATAGAGTTGGTAAAGCTTGCACAGCGTACCAAGCAGGATTGGATGAAAATTCCACCGACAATTGTTTTGTTTCAACTTTGGAAAAATTTTTCAGCAAACTTTCAAAACTATAATTTCGTGTTTCATTATTTCGGATATTCAATGCCATGCTTTCAGTAACTAATACTTTATCTGGTAAAATTGGAAGATATTTTTGTTCTCCATCGCTAAAATTATCGGTTCGAGCCACTACTTTACAAATAAGTAATTCGTAAGCAGAAAGATTATCCAACTCAAACGAAACTTGTTCTGAAGCTTTTCCGAGTGAAATTGAAGAGGACATTTTGCTAAAAATCACCTTATCCGTAACAGGATCAATCAATTGAAATTCAACATTGGTCATCAAGATTGAATCCGTAAGATTCGTTACCGTTGCACTTATTATCGGTTTATCTGAGCGTCGTACAAATCTTGGCAAATTCATTTGAACCATCAATTCCTTTTGCGTAAGAACTTGATTTTCTGATTGTCCAAAATACAAATCAGTAGTATGAGCGAGCATTTTCACATTCCAACGAGTTACACTTTCGGGAACTGTAAAGGAGACTTTCACATTTCCTTCAGCATCAGTTCGTAATTGCGGATAGAAAAAAGCTGTTTCGTTGAAATTACTTCGAATATGAACAGGTTTTAGAACTTGAGATTCTGCAACACCAATGTTAGATTGAAAAACAAGATTTTCATTATCATTAATTTCAACCTTCGAAACGGAACCAGTCATATCAGATTTTTTCTCAGCTACAGAACCCATTACAACTACCTCGTCGTTTTCCATTTTAGCCATTGGTTGCGAAGCACTTATCCGACTACTACCTCTTATCATTATTCGTCTATAATACTGGTAATTACTCAAACCAAGTCCAAACCAATTCAAGGTATTCAATTGTATTTCCTGATTGTCAATATATGAAATCGGCAATTGAATCGCATCACTTTCCAACGCAATTCTATTTGAACTCCACTCGGGCGAATGAAGAATTGGTTGGCGATATACAGGGTAAAAACTCCAACTATGAGTTCGGATTGCATCTAAGGAAGCATCATACATGCCAATTAGCAATTCCGAAACTTTGTTCTTTTCGGAACTTTCAGGAATGTTTACTGTCCATTCCGCCTTTTCGCCTGGTTTCAATTTATCCCTGAAAACGGTCAATTTAGGACTTAATTTCTTGATTTCTACTTTGCGGGTTATTTGAAATGTTTGTGTGAACAACTTCTCATCTTTCATAAAAGTAAATCGAACATTGATACCGCCTTGGTAACTTTCTTTGAATGGTATTATGAAAGTTTTGATATCGTTTGAAAATTTTATCCATTTGCTATACAACACCTGATTACCTTGCATCAATTCGTAAAGCACCAAAGAGTTTTGAGTAGAAGTACCGTATCTAATTGTGGCTTTCTCACCTACTTCACAAGTCATATTCATGGACTGAAACCATTCATAAGTCTTTATGGGTGGTCGTTTATCGTCATTCCCATATAACACAAAAATTTTCTCAGTTTTCACTTCATTTCCCCACGCATCTTGCGTTTTAAAAACGATTTTGTATTGTGCTGATTTCCATTTCTTCACATCCAAAGTCAAGTTTTTGTTCTCGCTATTCCATTTTCCTGAAAGTACTTTTTCATTGGTTTTAAGGATGGTATCATTGGATATATTTTCAATGAAATCAGTCAATTCTTTTAAACTATACACTTCATAATCAATTGTTTTATGAATAGTTTCGCCATTCAAAGTTTCTACCGAAATATCCAATTTAACTTCTGATTTTTTATCAATTTTTTCCGGTACATTTGCCAGAATAAACAAAGACTTCTCCCCTACCGAAAAATCTTTCTTTCCTTGTTGCGTTTCCCCTTTGGGGTCGGTAACATCAGTAATAAGGCTGTAGGTGTAAAACTCGCCACGGGCGATGTTGGATGTTCTACCCGTCTTTTCAGGAATGAAAGTAACACTGAAATTCCCATCAATATCACTTATAGTTTCTCCTGTAGACACTATTTTATCAGGCTCGGAATACCACCAACAATATCTAAAAACCGACCGTTGAATGCGATAAGCCACTTTAGCATTCGCGACTGAATAACCAGCATAAGCTTTCACATTAGCAGTCAAAACAGCCATTTCGCCAAAGCGAATTTCAGCTTTTGGCATATCTACTTTCACTTCAAAAGTTGGACGTTTATATTCTTCTACCCAGATAGAAATAGAAGTATTCTCAGCTTTAATCTGGTAGGCTCCATTCAGTCCAGTTTGGGGCAAGACGAATTCACCTGCGAAGGATCCAAACTCATTGGTTTTTAAATTTTTAGTACTAATTTTCTGGAAGTTAGCATCAAGTAAGGTAAGCTCATAATTTGCATTTTTGATCACTTCTTGTTTATTTTTGGAAGAATAATAAGCTACACCTTTAAAATACACTGATTGACCTGGACGATAAAGTGAGCGATCAGTAAACAATTGAAGTTTCGGTTTTTCTACTTCATTTTGAGTTGGATTGGAGTAATAGGAATAGAAAGTGGACGAAAAATATCGATCGTTGCCTTTTTCGAAGAAATAAACATTGTTATCAAATTTTTTTGATAGTCCATAGTTACATAAACCATTACCGTCAGTAATCAATTGTTGTTTTTGTTTCAAATCATATCCCGATCCTAACCATGACTGTTCCAACACTTTGACTTGAACATTCGGGATAGGTTGACCTGAAATACGATTCAGCACATAAATTTCACCCTTTAACGGATTGTTTGCTCGATAGATAAAAGCCAAATCTGTAACGGTAAACGAACCTAAGCTAAATTC
>JBBSCW010000138.1:0-8406 GCA_038249855.1 Bacteroidales bacterium | reverse complement strand
TGGTCAAAGGCTCTGTGAACGAGTTATTAAAAGCGATACAAACGGTTCATCAAGGTGGATTTTATTTGCCCGATGAAATAGCCAAAGCAATGCAACTATTTCTTAACAAAAGTGAGCCTAAAGAAATTATTGAACTCTCTGGTATAGAGAAAATCCTGCTTGAGGCAATTTCAAAAGGATGGACGAGCAACCAAATAACAAAAGTTATCAACAAAAGCCCGCGCACAATTGACGAATATCGAGCTAGTCTTTACAAAAAATTTAATGTAGAGAATAAGGAACAGCTTATTGCAAAGGCAGTTAGGCTGGGTAATATTTAATTTTTTAAATAGTTAGTACATCTTTCTTACACGGAAAATAAACCGTTGTACTACGGTTGACTTATACAATTCTTTACCTCACTTTTATTCCATGGAAATATTGCTTGGTCGCGACAGCAAAAAATTCATAGCGATAGCCGAAAAGCTTTTAGAGTAGGCATTTATCACTAAATTAAATTTTTATGAAAAATTTAGAATCGTTTGAAAACTTCAAAAATGAAGAAGTTGAAAATCTAGATGCAGCTATGGGTGGAGAGTTAATCCGTTCTAGATGGACAGATGGGACTAATACAGGAGATGATTTATATGATACTGAAGCTAGAAGGGTAATCTACCTTTAAGCAATTTGAGTTGGGATTAAAAAGAATTAGATTTCAAGTAAATCTCTTGAGCCTGATTCTTTTTACAAGTTTGCGGATGCCGAAAAGCATTTAGAGTAGGCTAAACTAAAAACGTTAAGAAAAAATGAAAAATCTAGAATCTCTTGAAAAATTTGTAGGTGATGAAATATTGAATTCAGAAATGGTATTTGGTGGGGAAGATATTCCAACCACTTGGACTGACGGTCGAGATACTGGATCGGATATCTATGATTCATCGAGGCACCGTATCATATACTTATAGCATTTTTGCTGGGTACATCCAAATATGTCGCTATCAAAAACTCAAGTAACGGATAAATTAAATTTTGAATTCACCACGACAGGTTTCGGATGTACCCGTTTGCTTATATCCTGATAATTTATTCCTCTTAGTATCTTAAATATGTTTTCAAAACAAATTCTAAAAGTATTACTTCTAACACTGTCAGTTATGACTATTAAACATGATGCATATACTCAGTTTAGTTATATCCCGCCAAAACCTGATAACGTAAGTGAATCGGAGTATCGGAGAGGCAAGCTAATACTCCAAAATTCATACGATCAAATAAAAAATGCAAAAAATGGAATTGTTGCATCAGATTATTGGAACTTCGCCATGGCTTATTTGGCTATGGGGCAACCAAAAGATACTATTTATAATTTGCTTCTAAAGTCTAAAGCAATTGACCCTCCCGGTTTTTGTAAGATCGCAACCTATGCTATTGCTCAGTATGACGGCATAGAGAACGTTAAGTTTTATAAAGAAATCGGTGTTGAATACAAGCAGTTGATTGAAAGTTGTTCATCTGTAGAAATAAGACCAACAAAAGAAGTTGACGCCTTAACTTATTCTAAGTCGGGAGGATTTAATTATGAAGTCGTAGCCGAACTTGACAGAATTTCAAAGCTTGATCAAAAATATCGGCTTTCAGATAATCTGGACAGGCAAAGGTTATTAGACATACAAAACACTAAAGACATTGAGTCCATAATTAAAAAGTACGGCTATCCAGGAAGAAAATTAGTTGGTAAAAAATATGAAAGTGTGGCTTGGGCTGTTATACAACATGCCGAACTACCATATCAGGAGAAATACCTTCCTTTAATTCATAAAGCTGTACTTGAACAACAATTGGAGGAAGCTCCTTTCAAAATGCTTATCGATCGAATACATTGGAAGAAGACAGGTTCTCAAATTTTCGGTTCTCAGGCAGGAGTTGATTTTGCAGATGATAAAACAATTGCCGAAATAAAGGCGAAGTATGCCATAAAATAAAAAACGAGGAAGCCGAAAATCGAATAGAGTAGGCACAACAATTATCTAATAACCAAATGAAAAACTTAGAATCATTCGAAAATTTTGCAGAGGCTACTCTCGAAAACAGTGAGTCCATCCAAGTAACTGGAGGTACACTTTGGGAAACAGGTTGCTGTAGTGATGGAAAAACTCCAGGTGACCTTTATGATGATGTTACCAAAAGAACCATTACCATTCAATGCTAGAAAGTAAAAGCTAAAAACAAAAATAGGGCTTCCAATATTTGGGAGCCCTTTATTATGAACCAAAGAAAAAAATGGTTTTGATTAGCTCTACACTAAATGACTATTCGACAAACGATGTCATAGATTGGTTTCAAAAAGCCGATCAGGAGATTCAATTTATTCGGTTAAATCCAGAGGACTTAATTTCAAATTTGAAAATTGACCTTGCTAATTCTGATGGGGGAATTTTCGTTGGCATCGAAATAAATAAAAAAGAGCTTTCAATAAGCAACATATCCTCTTTCTGGTACAGAAGAGGCGAGTTTAGTTGCACACATAATGCCTTTGAATTAAGGAATAGACAAGATTTGGATATCAAAAATTATTTGAATAAGGAATGGGATGTAGTTTCTGATTTTATTTCAAATAGACTACTTGAAAAGAAAAAATTAGGAGATATTAAAGACAATAAGCTAAACAAATTAGAGGTCCTTGCAAAAGCTAAACGTTTAGGGATTGATATACCCAAAACAATAATTACAACAAATCCAATTGAAGGAAGTCGCGAATTGATTGCAAAAAGTATGTATAATGGTGGTTTTACAATTGAAGAAAAATATTCGGTTGGTACATTCACCCAACTAGTTACTACTGACAGTCAGGACAATTTCTTTCCTTCCCTATTTCAGGAAAAAATTGAAAAACTATACGAACTGCGAATATTTTACTTTGATCAAATATTTTATCCTTCTGCTATTTTCTCGCAGGGCAACAAAAAAACAGAAATTGATTTCCGCGACTACGATAAAGAAAAACCAAATCGTGTAGTTCCTTTTAAATTGCCCAGTTCTATTGAGGTCAAATTAACCACACTAATGGATGAGTTGAAACTAGAGACTGGCTCAATAGATATGATTGTTACCCCAGATAAAAAATATGTTTTTCTTGAAGTAAACCCTATTGGTCAATTTAATCAGGTATCAGTTCCTTGTAATTATAATCTGGAAGAGAAAATAGCAAACTACCTATTGAATGAGCAAGATTGAAAAAATCAAATCCTCTCTTGAAGAAATGAGGAGTGCTGGGCAGCTTCCTTACATATCAAAACATTGGACTATAAATGAAATAAAAGATACCCCACCTGAAAAGACCAGTTACAGCAGTTTCTACAATGGATATGTATTTACTGATTTACCAACAAAGCCTATAAGTACTCCTTTTGATTTTGATGACGCCAATCGATAAAAATAAGTATTTTGTTGTTCACGCTGATTGTATACCTGTTAAAGGTTATAAACGATCCTGCTTATATGATCTCACAAGAAAAAAATATTATTTTATCCCCAATTCTCTTTGTGAAATCATTAAAGACTATAACGGGCAATTAATAAGTAAAATCTTCAAGGATTTCAATAATAACCCGATACTAAATGAGTATTTTACCTTTCTTATTGAAAAAGAGGTTATACATCAGTCAGGCGAATGGGAACTAGAATCATTTCTACCTATAGATTTGAAATGGAAGCATCCCTCAAGAATATCTACCACAGTAATAGATGTTGGTAGGGCAACTAATTTTAATATTGTTAAACTAAGGAGTGCCTTAGATTCTTTGGGGGTAAAGCATTTACAAATACGGAAAATTGAGGGCGATACGGATTTCATTAATCAATTATTAAGTGGACTATTAAACACTAGGCTCAAATCAATCGAGCTTATTTTGCCTTTTGCTGATAACTATCTGGAGGAGACAAAACGTCTAAAAAGGATTAACTCTAAAATCCTTCTAGTCTATTTTTATGCTTCTCATACCTTTAAGACTGTTAAGGAAGCAAATCTGCCAATGATAATTCTTACCAAGGATTCTGTTCAAATGTTACATATTGAAAAATCTCCTAACCCAAAATATTTTGCTGTTAACATTCAGCTTTTTGTTGAGTCACAGAAGCACAACACTTTTTATAATAGGAAAATATTTATTGATAAAGATGGGCAGCTTAAAAATTCATT
Organism: Bacteroidales bacterium; assembly: GCA_038249855.1. Taxonomy (GTDB): domain Bacteria; phylum Bacteroidota; class Bacteroidia; order Bacteroidales; family Paludibacteraceae; genus Paludibacter. Next base: position 4,229 of record JBBSCW010000138.1, on the reverse strand, counting down.
TTTTGGTAATACAACCTTCGGCCACATTGATTCGATTGATACTTGTGCCATTATAGAAACTCCACAATTCCAAGAATTTTGGTTTGTTGAAAAAGATAAAACAGCCGTATGCAAAGATTGTGAGTTTAGATTCATGTGCACTGACCCAAGGATACCTCTTAAAGAAAATGATGAGTGGGTACACACTATAAGTTGCAGATATAACCCTTACCTATCAAAATGGGTTTGGGAAGAAGGCTTTGAAAAACCATTCTCAAAATCATTTTCAATACATGAAAATTAATTACACCAAAAGATTTCCGCATTATCATCAAACAGGTAGAATGGACTGTGGACCTACTTGCTTACGCATTATTGCCAAGCATTATGGAAAAACCATCCGAGCTCAAACTCTCAGAAAACTAGCCGAGACAAATAAAGTAGGAACCTCCTTATCAAGTATTAGTTCTGCTGCAGAAAGGATCGGTTTCAAAACAATGGGAGTAAAAATTGGGTTGGAGAAACTTAAAAATGAAGCTCCTCTTCCCTGCATTGTTTTTTGGAATCAGAATCATTACGTCATCCTCTATAAAATTAGAAACGATATATTCTATGTTTCTGATCCCGCACATGGCCTTCTTCAATATAGCCGAGAAGATTTTATTAAAAACTGGATCGGTAATGTAAACGATGACAAAGGAATAGTTTTACTAATTCAGCCTACCCCTAAGCTAGAAGAAACTGATTTTGAGGTCGATGGTAAATCTGATTCAAAGAAGTTTGGGGCAAGTTACTTGCTTCATTATCTAAAGCAATACCGCCCCTTTATAGTGCAATTACTTTTTGGTGTTATTGCTGGAAGCATTTTGCAATTGATCTTTCCATTTCTAACTCAAGGAATAGTAGATGTTGGTATCAAAAATCAAGATTTTAGTTTAGTCACATTAATTCTGTTTGCACAAATTTTACTCTTTGTTGGAAGAACCTTTATTGAAACAATTAGGAGCTGGATATTGCTTCATCTAAGTACTCGAATAACTATTTCTATTGTTTCCGACTTCTTTATTAAACTGATGAATCTCCCTATATCCTACTTTGACTCTACACAAACGGGAGAGATATTTCAAAGGATAAATGACCACAACAGGTTAGAAAAATTAATGACTAGTTCTACCCTCAATGTAATTTTTTCTTTTTTTTCTCTATTGCTATTGGGAGGGGTTCTAGCTTTTTACAGCATTCCGATCTTTAGTGTTTTCGCATTGGGTACAATCTTATATTTTGGATGGGTTATATTCTTTCTTAAGAAGCGAAAGGATTTAGATTATATAAGGTTCTCGCGAGTAAGCCAAGAGCACAGCAAAACATTAGAACTTATAAATGGTATGCAGGAAATAAAACTGCACAATGCAGAAAGACAGATGAGGTGGGGATGGGAAAACCTTCAGATTAAATTATTTCGAATATCCGTTAAGAGTCTTTCGTTGGAGCAAACACAATCAATTGGCTCTTCTTTTATAAATGAAATAAAGAACATACTCATGATTTTTTTAGCAGCACAGTCTGTAATTGAAGGGCAAATAACGTTGGGTATGATGCTATCTGTCTCTTACATAATAGGTCAATTAAACGGGCCCGTCTCACAACTGGTATCCTTCATTCATTCTTTTCAAGATGCGAAGATAAGCTTAGATCGACTTTCTGAAATCCATGAAATGGAAGACGAAGAAGAAATTGCACTCAATAAAATAGCCGATTTAAAAAATTCCGAAGACATCATTCTCAAACAAGTTTCTTTTAGGTATCCTGGCACAAAAAAAATCATTCTAGATTCAATAGATTTGGTGATACCTAAGAATAAGATAACAGCAATTGTAGGAGTAAGTGGCAGTGGAAAGACTACGCTTTTGAAATTATTATTATCAACTTATAGACCCGACTCTGGCAGTATTTCATTTGGTAATAAGGACTTTACCCACATTTCAATAAAATCATGGCGTGATAAATTTGGTGTTGTGATGCAAGAAGGCTTCATTTTTAATGATACTATTGAAGCAAATATTGCAATCGGTGTTGAACAGGTAGATCAAGAAAGATTAATTGAATCTGCGGAATTAGCCAATATCCAAGAATATATTAATGGGTTGCCTTTAGGGTTTAATACAAAAATTGGAAACGAAGGACTAGGACTAAGTACTGGCCAAAAACAAAGAATTCTAATAGCAAGGGCAATCTATAAAAATCCCGATTACATATTTTTTGATGAGGCTACTTCTGCGCTTGATGCTAACAATGAGAAAGCCATTGTCAATAAACTCCAAACATTTTTAAGGAACAAGACATCTGTTATCATTGCACACCGACTAAGTACAGTGCGGAATGCTGATCAAATTATCGTTATCGATGGTGGAAAAATAGTAGAAACAGGTGATCATGATTCGTTAGTTGAATTAAATGGTGCGTACTACAATCTGGTAAAAAATCAATTGGATTTGAACAGGCTAGCCCAACCTGAAATGGACTTGAAGATTTAAATAGAATGGAAGAAAGAAAATTAAATAAAGCCCCTACTACACGGTCAGAAGATGTACAGGAAATTTTGAGCAAACCACCAAGTTCGCTCATCAATTGGGGGTCTGGTTCAGTCCTAACAATATTAATTCTTCTCATTTTCTTAAGTATCTTTTTGAAGTATCCTGAAACCATTACAGGAGAAGCCAAACTCACTACATCCATTGACCCATCCCTTATTTATAATTTGAGCGATGGTTATTTAGAAAAAATATTTATAGGAGAGGATTCTATTATTCAAAAAGGTGAAGTACTAGGTGAAATAACGAGTGCACTATTATCAGAAAACATTAACTTCTTAGATCAACAAATCAGTAAGCTGCGGAGTCTTATAATTATCAAAACACCATCTATTGAATTGCCGCAAACAAAATTATCATTTGGTTTCATACAAGAAAATTATAATAACCTTATGAAATATGTTTACGAATACAATCAGCTTAATAGTAGTTACCATGTTGAATCTATTCAGCGTCTTGCCAACAAGACAAACTCATTAAGGGCATTGTCTGTTGTATTAGCAGAAAAGCTTGATATTGGAAACAAGGAACTTGAAAACGCTAAACTGCAATATCAAATCGATGAAAAACTTTATAAAGAAAATGTCATTGCCAAGTCAGATTGGATTGAAAAAACTAGTAAGTACCATCAGAAATTAAATGAATTTCAAAACCTTAAACAGGCTCTTCTTCAAAATGATTTGCAGATTAGGGAAACAGAGGGACAAGTACTCGACTTAAAATATAAAAATGGTGAGGCGAAGAATAAGAACATGAAGGAGATTGAGATTACTTTAACCTCCATTGAGAATTATAAACAAGACTGGAAACAGAAATACACGCTTATAGCTCCAATTAGTGGTAAGATTAATTTTATAAAGAAAATATCGCCTGGCGATTTTCTAAAAGCAAACCAACCAATCGCTTACATAATACCTCAAAGTCGAGACATTAAGGCTAAAATTAAAGTTCCTTATAGGGGTTTTGCAAAAATAAAATCTGGTCAAAAAACACGAATAACTTTAGACTCGTATCCATATCAAGAGTTTGGCTATATAACAGGAAATGTAATTAAGATTGCAGAAGCCCCATCAGATGACAATTCTTATGAAGTAATAGTTGAGTTACCCGATGATCTCATTTCATCTTTTAAATATAAATTAACATACAAGCCAAATTCAAAAGGTTTTGCTGAAATAGTAACTCAAGATTATTCTTTATTTGAAAGATTAATTTTTTCGTCTCGCAATACTTTCACAACTCTGAATAGAAATGAAAAATCAACAACAGAAAGTAAGTAACAATAAATGTAAATAATAACACTGAAATGGTAAGACTAATACGAGAAGCATTAAATTTTGAGATATATAATTTAAAGGTAACAACAACATAATAAGATTCCTTTGCGTTTCATCTGTAAATATCTTAAAATATTCAACCTTTAAAACAAAACATTTATGGCTTCTACCATCGAGACAGGTCATGCAAAGAATGTAGCGACCTTTGAAGACCTCACCAGTTTTATTACAGGCTACGGGGCAACGTACAACCCGAGCAAAGCGGCACTTAAGCTGCCCGCTTTAATAACACAACTTGCCGCAGCAAGCGCAACACTGCAAGCAGTAAAAGTAGCAAAGACAGCAAACGACAATGCAACCAACTCAAGGGAGCTTGCCTTCA
>JBBSCW010000137.1:0-8415 GCA_038249855.1 Bacteroidales bacterium | reverse complement strand
TACCATCTGTATAGGTAGTGTGCTGGTGAAAATCACCTGTCAAATAGCTCTGTGCAGCAGTTGGTTGAACCAAACTTACACTTCCAAGCAACAGAGCCACAGTTAGTGGCCTAAGTAATCTTGTTTTCATTTTACCTTAAAATGTTTTAATATGAATAATTAAAAATCAAGGGCAAAAGTAAGGTTGAGTTATTATATACGGGTTACAAAAAATGCCGTTTTTGGAAAATTCTAATGAAGAAAAGGTTTCTTTTCTGTGTGATTTATATTACTGTAATATTTGTGTACTAAGAATTAACAGAATTGCAATTGTAAATTAATACAATTGTAAGATTTTTGAAAATAAAGATTAAATTAAGAAAGCTGAACAAATTTTACAGCTAATGCAAATACTTCAACTTTCAAATTCGTTTTTATCATTTCATTGAACGAGCTTTCAACACTTTTAATATTTTGATATATTTATTTCACATTTACTTAATACGCATTATACACCCTTGTATCATCGATTTGCTTATTTTGCAGCTTGAATTTAAACAATTAAAAATAGAAATGTATGAAAAAGAATGTATTGGCTTATTTATTTTGCTTTTTATCTATTGTGTTCACTAACAGTTGCAAAAGCAATGATGACATCAAAACTGTTCCAGAAACAGTAAAATTTATGACTATCTCCGATATTCATTATTTCGATCCTTCATTGTTTACTCTACCAGCAAATGCAGCTTTTCAAGGTTATTTAGTTGCCGACCGTAAGTTGATTATCGAAAGTAGTGCTATTTTGAAAAATGTTTTGGCAACGGTGATGTCTGCAAAGCCAGATTTTTTGCTTGTACCTGGCGACTTAACCAAGGATGGTGAAAAAATTTCCCATATTGCACTAGCTGCACTATTCAAAACACTAACCGACAATGGTATTAAAGTATTGGTTATTCCAGGGAACCATGATGTTAACAACCTTGCATCATCCAGCTATACCGGAACTTCTGCAACAACCGTTAGCACTGTGTCGGCTACTGAATTTGCGTCAATATATGCTAACTGCGGTTATAGCAACACTGTGGAACGGGATCCAAATTCATTGAGCTATGTATCGGAACCCGTTACCGGAGTATGGGTGTTGGGTATTGATGCTTGTCATTATGCCCCTAGCGAAACATCCGGAAGTATCTCGACTACGACACTTGCATGGGTTAAAACAATCATTGCAAAAGCAAAAACACAGAATAAAATCCTATTGTCGATGATGCATCATGGCATAGTTGAACATTTTGTTGGCCAAAGCACCATGTTCTCCGAATATCTTATAGCAGACTCGAAAAATGTATCGACAGTATTAGCCGATTCAGGGTTGAATGTAGTTTTTACAGGACATTTTCATGCACAGGATATTGCCAAAGCTAATGGTACTAAAGGTTATATTTACGATGTACAAACAGGTAGTACAGTTACATCGCCTTGCCCTTACCGCTCAATGATGCTGAATACGGTTAACAAAACATTGAAAATTACCTCTGGAAAAATTGATGGAGTAACGTATAGCACCATTCCTGTAGGCACTACTTTCCAAAACTATGCAAAATCCTATTTAAGTTCTGGTATGAGAACTATCTCGTATTATATGCTTAATAGTGCTCCATACAACGTTCCATCTGCAGCTATAACAGCATATAAACTGGATAGTATATTTTCAAATGCTTTTATTGCGCATTATGCTGGAGATGAAACAGCTAGCGCAACAGATAAAGTAAACATACAAACAGTGAACGCAATAAACCCTGCACTGGGAGCTCCTATTCAAAGTGTTTGGACAGACCCTGCTCCGGGCGACAACAATATTACAATTGACTTGAAAACTGGAATTGCAACAAATAATTAACGCAGAATATTTACGTCAAAAAAGTTTCCAACAGATTAACTGTCGGAAACTTTTTTTTTATGGTCAGATTTTGAGTTACAATGTTGTGTATTCTTAAAATTAAATTTATGTACATATATTCAACACTTTGATACATCCCGATTGCAGAAACAATTCAGTCCAATGTAGACATCGCCTAATTGTATTGTATGTATCTCCCCCTAAATCGGGGATGTGCTATACGCTTCGATTGTCATTTACAACAGTAGACTTTAAAAATGATTGGACTTTTTAAATGTACAGTTTTTATTATTGCTTACTGGAATGAAATTCCAAAGATGATGAGGGAAGCGTTTGAGCTTAACAATAATTCTATAAGTAAGTGAAATCTCAATTAAAAAGTTACATTTTGTACAAATCCACCATCCTTTTTCACATGGCTCACTTTGCCGAAATAGTGGCGCAGTTGTCCTATATTCAGACATCCAATAGCCTCGCAAAATTAAGTACGACAATTTATAAAATAAATTCAATGTCGTTTATTTAGTGAAATAAATAAAAATTGTCCGTAGGACATTAATAACCATAGTTTAATTTACCCAAGCGGATTAATTTCCCTCCCGATAGTTATTGGGAGGGAAAACTCATCAAGTAAAATCCAAATCCTTAACTAAACTACATTGAAATACAATTGACAATTTACGAATATATTTATCTGATATAATGCAAGTTACATTTCGTAATAATACACCGACATATTGCAATAATTGACATTAATTGCATGTCTATTTTACGAATGAATCTTGATAAATTGCTCATTATCAATTATAGGTATTGGGTGTCTGATATTATCAATTGAATTATAAATCGAGTAGTAAGTGATCGGATATTTTTCTCACTGTCCTCTCAAACCATTGTTCACATCGTTCATTATTTGGTATTTCATACGTTCAACTAATGATTGGCTATTGATATTGCCCACACAAAAAACTTTCAGCTTCAAATATACTCGCATTGCTCTGTACACCATAAAAAAGCCGCTACAAGTTGTAGCGGCATTTTCTAACTTAGAGTATTTACGATTAACTCTAGTTTGAGCAAATATAAAAATTCAATGCTTATAAACCATAATTATGTTATTATCAACACACAAGTCAATAAAATTAGATGTTTCCAAGTTATTTGTTAGAAATAAAAGTTTGTTTTTCCTTTTTACAAATCAGTTGTATACTCCATTTTCCAGTTTGTGCAGAAGGTGGAAGCCCGCCACCAGGGAATAACCACTGACCAACCATATAAAAGTTCTGTAGTTTCGGAAGTTGCATTTTCAGAGTTTTCATCATATTATCTTTCGTAGGGAAAAACCCTTCGTAAGCACCATCTTTAACACCTGTATAATGCACATCAGTTATTGGAGTTGCAACATCAACAACTTCGATAAATTTTGTAATTCCGGGATATTGCTTTTCAAGTAGTACAATTGCATCTTTTTCAATTTGTTTCTTTTCCTTTTGATATTCCTCATCTTCCATGTCTTTCCACAATATCCATGGACTGTCATAACGCATTACAATGGTTGTTTTTCCCTGAGGAGCCATGGTTGAATCATAGGAATAATTCATGATTGAATAGCCGTTTTTGGTTTGGGTTTTGCCAATAATCAAATTCCTCGTTATGTTTATAATAATCGGTGCTTGTGATGAAACTTCCTTTTTAATTCCAAACGAAACCTGAACAATTGGAGTGAAAAGTTTCCAGTTTTTGTAAGCAAAGTCAACTTCTTTTGAGAGATAACGACCTTCAAGCATATTGAATATAGTAGAATATCCATCGGCAGCACTGATTACATAATCGGCAGTTATTTTAGTTCCATCGGTTAGAAAAACTCCTTTGGTTTTATTGTTTTCAACAATTATTTCTTCAACTTTCATTTTATAAGATATTTTTCCTCCAAGTTTTTCAAATTTCTCCACCATGCGTTGTGCTAATGGTAATGAACCACCTTTGATATATCCTGCATTTTTTTGGTTAAACCATCCGAGCATAAAGATAAATGCCAATGCCGAAAAATCCTGCTGGCCATACAAAGCGAAAAAAACACTTTTAATTTTATCGCTTTTAAAATTCAGTTTTTCGAAATACTCTTTGCAAGTTAATCGTCCAAACTTTCTGATTACATTAAAAACGGGGAGCATTTGAGGAATAATTTTTAGGTAATCAAATGGACTTCGAAGTTCTGGGGGGAGTGCAAATGGTTCTAAGAGTCCGCTTTTGCGCATATCATTGCACATTCTTTTTATCGATTTTCCGTCTTCTGGAGCTTTTTCAATCAGGTATTTCTCCCAACGGTCAATATCGGAATAAATGATAAATTCGTCTCCATTTTCGTCGAAAATACACGAATATATTTCGTGGTCTATAATTTCAGTGCTTGAATTTATCACGTTAGTTTCTTTCCAAATATCGTTGAAAGAACCCTTAGAAGTTCCGACCAGCCAATGCAAACAGTAATCGAAACGATACTTCTTCCTGTCCCAAGCAGTACATTGACCGCCAGCTACTGTATGCATCTCGATAATTTCCGTATCAAAACCATTCATTGCAGCATATATTCCGGCTGACAATCCAGCTACGCCACTACCAATAATAACTATCTTTTTATCCATACTAATTATCTGTTTTATGAAAAGATGAAAATTAAAATAAATACCGAAACTTGCAGAAAATCATGCAAATTTAAGATGAATATATTACAGTATTATTACAATTTAATTGCAATGCGTTAATATTTATCTAAAAATAGTGTACAGATTAGCCCTTTTACTATTCTGTTATAAAATTGTAAACTCATTTAAATATATCCTTAATACGGTACTCGTATTTTTGTACTATAAATATAATAAAATGTACGTAACAGAATTACTTTTATCATACCTTGACCGATATGGATGTCTTGCAATATTCATTTTCATTTTTTTGCAGGAAGTGGGTTTACCAAATCCAATACCAAATGAATTTGTATTGATTTTTTCAGGATTTTTAGCGTATAAAGGATTGTTAAACCTACCGTTATTGTTACTCGCAGCTTTTTTGGGAGATTTAGTTGCAAGTTTAACCTTATTCTCAATATTTTTTTTCTTCGGCAAAATTATTATGAATCGAAAACCTAAATGGATACCTCTACCACATGAAAAACTAAATATAATACTGAATAAAATAAATAAGCAAGGTACAGCAGGTGTTTTCCTGGGAAGACTAACTCCGTTTATCAAAGGATATGTTTCTGTTTTGTCGGGTTTGATTCATTTCAATCCTAGAAAATATATAGGTATTTTAATTTCTACTTCAATCATTTGGGTATTCGTTTATATTATGATAGGATATTTTACAGCACCTTACTGTGACTTTGCTTCACAATCTAATTTCGCATTTCTTATGAGTGGAATTGCACTTTTAATAATCGTCCTATATATTATTAACTTTTTAATTTCACGAAAGAAAACAATTACAGACTAAAAATAAAAACAATAATTTATAACTAAAATTTAGCACTAATATGAGAATACATGTAGTTTCAGAAACAGAATACATGATAAAAGGAAATGGTGTACATACTGCTTTTATTGATCATGTAGAATTACTTGAATCGAAAGGTGACGTTGAAATAATGATAAACAATCAAGGAAAAGGCGATGTGTTTCATTCACACACCTATGGATTATATTATTTTTTTAAAGGGTTAAGTTACCACAACAGGCGCATTCATACTGTTCATGTAATTCCAGATTCAATAAAAGGTTCATTGCCAAAGTGGAAAGTGTTTATGCCGTTTGTAAGTTGGTATTTTAAACAAGTTTACAACTATGCTGACGTATGTATTGCAATTTCCCCGACTGTGGAAGAGGCGATTATAAAAACGGGTGCAAAAACAAAGATTGTAAGGATAAATAATCCTGTTAATACTGAAAAATGGAAGAGAACGCCCGAAAACAGAAAAAAGGGAAGAGAACTGTTGGGTATCGGTGAAAATGAATTTGTTATTCTAGGGGTTGGTCAACTACAGGCACGAAAGGGAGTTGAAGATTTTATTGATATTGCATCACAAATTCCGAATGCAAAATTTGTGTGGGCTGGTGGTCGACCTTTTAAAGCTATGACTGAAGGTGTTTTACGCATAGACGCAAAAATTAATTCGGCCACCCCGAACATGCAATTTACGGGTATGCTCGACCTTGAACTTATGCCTATTGTTTATGCAGCTGCCGATCTTATGCTTTTTACATCTTATCAGGAAAATTGTCCTTTAGCACCTATCGAAGCAGCCGCTTCGGGAATACCAGTAGTTTTTAGAGATATTCCTGAGTACAAAAAACTGTACTATTACACTTATTTAAAGGCATCAACCACACAAGAATTTGTTGAGATTTCGCGTAAACTCATTTTCAATAAAACTTACTATCAGCAAAGTGTTGAAGTATCAAAAGAATTAATAATCCAGTTTGATAAAGAGAGGATTCGGGAAAATTTGTTGAATACATATTCATCTTTAATTTATAAAAACAATACACAATTTTATCCTTCAATTGTATAGAGTTAAATTTTAAAAGAGCTCATTTAACTTTCATTTTAAATACTTCAAACCCTCTCAACAATAATGCTGAGAGGGTTTGTTCTTTTTATATATTTGACTGTTAGAAAGTTGATTGTTACATTGTTTTTCAATATTTGATTTTACAGCGTCATACTAAATATAAGGATTCATCTTGTTGCTACAATTGTAACATTAGAGACTTCAGTACCTACAAAGCTTACTTCAAATTCCATTGCGTAATGGTCTGATAAATTTGATTCTTGTCCGCCTACATGAGAGAAAAAGGTTTGAACTTTACGTTCAATTTTTTCGATAAATTCAGCATTTCGAACCAATACATAATCAATTAATTTTCTACTACCTTTAGCTTTACGGGCAAGGTTATTATCAATTTCATCATAGGTAACATGAATATTACCTGTAAGTTCACCGTTTTCGGCATCAAGAGTTTGAAGCAACTTAGTATAATTGTGTCCATCAGAGATGTCTATATTAAAATCGCCACAAATAAACTGAGGTATTTCCGGATTTGACCATTGATTTAATAATTTTTCCTTTATTTCAGTGCATTGTTGTTGTCTTACCTCATCTGTGAAATCGGCCTGTAGATGGGTAGTTAATAGTTGGAATTTTGTGTTTTTATAATTGCCTTCGAATAATACTGCACCTTTTCGGGCAATCATATCAAATCCTCCGCTTTTACTAAACTGAATTTCACCAAGCATTTTCAATGGAATTTTACTTACTATCCATAATCCACTGTTTGTCCTGAATGGAGTAATATTTTTATTAGCAGGGCCATATTGATATGGATAGGCATCTGCTAAATTTTTCGAAAGAGTTTTTCGGCAATGGTAACTGAATGCTTCTTGAAAAGCAATAACTTGGTAATCAGAATTCTTTAATATATCAACTATCGATTTTGCTCGACTGTTATTGTTATTAAACAGGCTAAGATAAGGCAGCATATAAATATTCCAACTTAATATTTTTAAACCAGTGTTTTCATTTACTTTATTCCGGATTAATTCTGGATTTACCGCACTCGCATTGAATATAAAATTCATGATAATAAATACAATTAATAATTTGTTTTTCTTCATTTTATTCGAATTAAATTCGAATGCAAATTAATGAATTGATTATTACAGAACTGTTTAAATGACGTGATAAAACTGTAAAAAAATGACAAAAGATAAATTCCATCTTCTATTTTCTTCTATTGCGAACGATTGTAATTTAAAATTCAGGGATAGAAATTAAGTGCTACAAAAAACACTATAAATTCATTTCAACTATCACTGTTCGCTCTTTCCTAAATCATGTATCAGGCCTTGGATTTCTTCTAACTGATAAGGATTTAACAGGGTCAGTTATTCCATTGATTATCAATACTTTTGGGTTTGGGTTTAAAACTTGTCCCAATCCAACTCGTTGGCGATATCTTTTTGAGAATCGCCCGATTTTCTTATGAAATTCAGGTCTAAACAACACTTTATCAATTAGTTGATTTCCTTAATTCTTGCTAAGAATGGAAATGTTGATTGACACCCTTTGTTGAATTTTCGATTTGTCAATTTACAATTTTCTATTGTAATTTACAATAGCACTTAAATCTACTCAAAAAAAGATTAAAATGTTTTGTTGTTTAATTTTGAAGAAATTATTCATTTCCAGTACTTTGGATACAGAGGTAAATTAGCTCTGACAAACAAAATCAAACCAAAAAAGTAGAGAATAAAAAAAAACAAGTTTCAATTAGTTTAATAATTGAAACTTGTTTATAATAAATATATTTAGAGATTTATTTTTGTAGTTTTAGTCCTCAAAACAATATCCATAGCCTAAACGGGTTACAATATTTTTTCCATAAATACCTATTTTCTTGCGCAAACGAGTAATATTTACATCTATGGTTCTGTCAAGCACAATTACTTCGTCGGACCAAACTTTTGATAACATTTGT
>JBBSCW010000136.1:0-8437 GCA_038249855.1 Bacteroidales bacterium | reverse complement strand
TATGCAGCGTGTATTAGGAACTACTTACGGCTATGGTGAAACCAACGGAATGCGTAAAACGGGCTATTTTCCTGTGTTTACTTCCGGTCCGGTAGCGACCCTGAACGTGGGCGACGATGGAATTCGAAATTCACGCGTGAACACTTTGATGTGGTTTTCGAAACATTTCAACGATTCAGATTTAGCTAAATTTGCCAGCGATTTATTTGTAGAGAATGGTTCCAATATGAATTGGTTCGATTTGTTTCATTACTCACCAACATTGGTAAATCAAGGCAATGATATTAAAATTGGATTGGATAATTATATCAAAGGAATTGATATTTATTCGTTTATAGAGAAATGGAAAGACCCAAATGCACTTTATTTAGCCGTACATTCTGGTTACAACAATGCCAATCATGGTCATCTTGATGCCGGTTCGTTTTACATTCAAGGTTTGGGCGAGTATTGGGCCTACGGTAACTTAGGAAGCGACAATTATACCTATCCTGGTTATTTCGATTTTGGTGCAGGCAATAACGATTGCTTGCCAAGTTACAATGCAAGCAATACTGCCCCCACCGTGCCGCAAAGTTGGCATTTTTACCGCAAACGTGCCGAAGGGAAAAATGTAGTGGTATACAATCCCGATTACAGGGCCGACCAAGACCCAACCCAAGAAGCTGTTTACAAGGGTTTTATAAATTCTTCGGAAACTGTAGGAAGTGGAGCTATCAATATGAACATGATTTACAGCAGAGATGTGAATTTGCATACACGCGGCTTTAAATTAAACCGAAGTGAACGTGTAATTAGTATACAAGATAATATTATTGCCAAAGCCAACAAAAATATATGGTGGAGTATGCATACCAAAGCTGCTATTGCTATAAGTACTGACAAGAAATCGGCTATTTTAACGCAAAACGGAAAATCCATGAAGTTCGTTATTCGTTCGCCCGAAGAAGGAACTTTTCAATCGCTAAATGCCACTTATCTCGATGGAAGGAATTTTCCATTAACGACCAATTCGGCCAATAATGGTTTTAAAAAGTTAGCCATTAATCTAAAAAATACCAAAGATGCGGTCATTCGTGTAGAAGCCTATCCAACCAACGACGGCGACAAAGAAGAAGTGATAGACGATTTTGAAGGATTTAGCTATAACTACCTGTCTGTTAATAATTTTACAATCCAAAGCAATATTCAAAATCCTGCAAAAGATGAGATAAACGGTAGTGATTTGGTAATGCAGTTGACCAAACAAGCCAATGCAACAAGCGAATCAGGAATCAAACTTAATAATAAAAAAATATCCATTGGTGTGGGTGCTGGACAGTATCGTTATTTGAAAGTAAAACTGTATAAATCGACCTTAGATGCTGTAAAACTTAAATTAGAACAACCAACTGAAGGTGCGAATGCTGAATTTAATTCCGTAATACAAGCCACAAAAACCAATGCTTGGGAGGAATTTACCTTCGACTTGTTGAAAGACAAAGATAACAACAGCATGGAAGGACGAACTTTTGCCAGCCTGACACTCAACCCAGAAGTAGCTTCTACTACGGGTACAACTATTTATGTTGACGATATTCGGTTATCCAACGTAATTGATAATAAACCCGAAAATATAACTTTTTCGCAACAAAAAGTCGGAAATATTACGTTCAGTCAGCGAACTTCCGCTTCGGTGTTGCTAAGTTGGAATGCAGTAAATAATGCTACTTCATATAATGTTTATAAAGATAAAGCTTTATTCAAAGTTGTACAAAGTACTAATTTACAAATTGATGAGTTAACAGCTGCGGCTCTTTATAAGTTTTCGGTTACGGCTCAAAATGCAAACGGTCAACCGTCGATAAGTTCAGATGAGTTGTTGTTTCCTATGCGTGCGAAAAATGCAACGGTAGAAGTAGTTGACGATTTCGAAACGCCCTATTTGCCTTGGGAAGGAGTTGGGAGTGGCGCAACTGTATATTCGAATCAGGCAAATCCACTTAGTAATTCTGTAAATAACTCAGCTAAATGCGTTAAAATTTTACGATTGGCATACAGTACCAACGAAATTGGCATTAGCTTGATAAATAAAGATTTATTTGATTTGGATTTACTGCCTCGCTTTCTACATATCAAACTATATAGAGGTGCAGTAGTTGGAGGTATAAGCATAAAATTAATTGATGCCAATAACAGTAATATTCTGAAACGATTGAAACCTATTAACGAAGCAGATACATTGAGTACATTAAAATGGGTCGATTATGTGTTTGATTTGAGTGGCAGCGAAACTCAAAAAAAGTACCAAACGATTACTATTTTCCCTGATTTGACTGACTCGTATAGCAGTACCAAAAATTATTTTATTGATGATGTGTTGTTTAGCACTATTGGCAATGCTTTTACATCCGTAGAAAACTTAAAGGGCGAAAATAAATTTTACGATACCCGATTTGTAGGTAATGATCTTATTTATTTGTCAAACAATAACCAAAAATCTTCTATTCAGTTATACTCAATTTCTGGTCAAATGCTTAAAACCATTGTTCACGAAAGCGGTAATACAGAAACAGTCGTTGCAACTGATTTAAAATCCGGCATTTATTTGCTTACAGTTGAAAGCAATGGGATACGTCACACCGAAAAAATAGTGCGTTAAACTACTATTTTTTTATATCAAAAAAAACAAATATCATGGGAATTAATTATTCTAAGTCAAGCACCGTGTTATTTTCTTGCATTTTATTGTCATCTTGCCAGCCGAAAGACAAGTTGAAATTGGTAAAATCAGATGAAAATACTAAACCACGTAATGTGATTTTTATATTGAGTGACGATCACCGGTATGATTTTTTTGGTTTTACAGGAAAAGTGCCAGGACTTAAAACGCCAAATTTGGATAAATTAGCCTTGGAGGGAGCGCATCTCGAAAATGCTTTTTGTACAACTTCACTTTCTTCGCCGAGCCGAGCCTCCATTCTTACAGGTTTGTATGCCCATCAACATGAAGTAGTGGATAATTATGAACCCGTGCGAGAAGATTTGATTTTCTTTCCACAGTATCTTCAAAAAGCAGGCTACCAAACCGCCTTTTTTGGGAAATTTCACATGGGACATGATACTGACAAACCACAACGGGGCTTTACTCATTGGGAAAGTTTTATAGGGCAAGGTGTTTATTTTAATCCTACTTTGAATATTGATGGCAAAGAAGTAGAGTACAAAGATTCGACTTACATCACCGATTTGTTGACACAACATACGATTGATTGGTTGAAGCAACGTAAAAAAGACCAACCATTTTTTGTCTATTTATCGCACAAAGCAGTACATCACGAGTGGAAAGCTTCGCCTAAAAACAAAGGAATGTATAGCAACTTACCATTGCCTGAGTCCAAAACCTTGCATCAGTTTATAAGTGGAAAAGACAAGGAACATTTGAGAAAAGAAAAAATAGGCGGAACCGATTATTATGGCAAAAATGCAACACCTGATTGGGTGAAAAGTAGAGCGTATAGTTGGCATGGAGCTTTGCTCGACGAAGCGGAGTACCGCGATATTTTTCAGCGGTATTGCGAAACACTTACCAGTATGGACGATGCCATTGGTGATTTGTTGAAATACCTGAAAGAAAGCGGTTTGGATAAATCAACCGTTATTATTTATATGGGTGACAATGGTCATTCGATGGGCGAACATGGCTTAATGGATAAACGCCATTTTTATGAAGAATCCACTCGTGTACCCATGATTGCTTATTGTCCTGAACTAATTAAACCTAATACGAAAGTCGAAAAAATGGTACTCAATGTGGATATTGCTCCAACCATTTTAGATTTTGCAGGACTCAAAAAGCCGGAACAAATGGTGGGTGCATCTTTCGTAAATCTGGTAGAAGGCAAACCCGTTAAAAATTGGCGTGATAAGTTTTTCTACGAATATTACTGGGAATTTCAATATCCCAACACTCCGACGATTTTCGGAGTTCGGACTGATAGATACAAATATATTTTCAATCAAGGTATTTGGGATGCCAATGAACTTTACGACTTAAAAACCGATCCTCTCGAAGAACATAATTTGGTTTTTAATCATCAATACGATTCATTAGGAATTAGTTTGAAAAACGAATTATTCCTTTGGCTCAAAGAGACCGGAGGCGATAAAATTCCTATGCGTAAAGGACCTGACAAAAGAAGTGGTGAACATAGAACGTTTGATATGTATTGAAAAATAATTCATTCTATAAATGTCTAATTATTATGAAAAATAAATCACTGTTTTTTTGCATTAAATTGACTTTCAGATCATTGATATTATCATTTTTGATTATTCAAACAGTTAATGTAAATGGACAGACCTTCGCTTTTCGCAATCAAAAACTGGATGTCGAAGAACGTATTTTCGATTTAATGCAACGAATGACCGTAGAAGAAAAAATTTCGCAATTGAAATATAATTCACCTGCTATTGAGCGACTTGGAATTCCTGCTTACAATTGGTGGAGCGAAGGATTGCACGGTGTGGCTCGTTTCGGTCGGGCAACTGTTTTTCCTCAACCAATTGGCATGGCTGCTACTTTTGATCCTGAATTAATACAACGAATTGGCGATGCTGTGTCGGACGAAGCTCGTGCAAAATTCAACGAAGCCATTAAAATAGGGAATTACACGCAATATGGTGGACTTTCGCTATGGTCGCCGAATATCAATATTTTTCGTGACCCGCGTTGGGGGCGTGGCATGGAAACCTACGGTGAAGATCCGTACCTGACCTCTCAACTTGGAGCCGCTTATGTAAAAGGTCTGCAAGGCAATGATCCGTATTATCTTAAAACTGCTGCTTGTGCAAAGCATTTAGCCGTTCACAGCGGACCTGAAAGCGAACGACACACTTTTAACGCGGTTGTAAGTCCAAAGGATTTATATGAAACTTATCTGCCCGCATTTGAAGTGTTGGTAAAAACAGGGGTCGCGTCGGTAATGTGCGCTTACAATCGTATCTATGGCGAACCATGTTGCGGAAGTAATCTGTTATTGAAACAGATATTGCGTGATAAATGGAATTTTCAGGGGCAAATTGTTTCCGATTGTTGGGCAATAGCGGATTTTCATCAGGGACACAAAGTAACGGCAAACGTAACAGAATCAGCAGCAATGGCTCTTAAAGCCGGAGTCGATTTGAATTGTGGTGATGAATTTCCTGCACTAAAAAAAGCATTGGAACAAGGTCTTATTCTTGAATCGGATATTGATAATGCCCTGAAAAATAACCTCAGAGTTCGATTTCGATTGGGTTTGTTCGATAAACAAAGTCCATACAGTAATATTCCTGCTTCGGTAGTTGGAAGTGCTAAACATAAACAATTAGCACGCGAGGCTGCCCAAAAATCTATTGTTTTATTGAAGAATAATAACGTTCTACCCTTGTCGAAAAACATGAAACAGCTTTATGTGATTGGACCACAAGCTTCAGATGTAGATATTTTATTGGGAAATTACAACGGTCAAACCGATGATGCAAGAACCATTTTGGAGGGTATCACCTCAAAAGTAAATTTAGGAACACGACTTGAATATCGCCGTGGATTTATGTACGACCAACTGAACAAAAATGAAATAAACTGGGCAATGAGTGAAGCAAAAGATGCCGAAGTTGTAATTGCAGTTGTTGGATTGAGTACTTTGTCGGAAGGCGAAGAGGGCGAAGCCATTGCCTCCGATTTTAAAAGTGACCGTCGCACCTTAGGGATTCCTGAAACTCAAATGACGTATTTGCGTGAATTACGTGCCAAAACCAAAAAACCGTTAGTTATTGTCCTCACAGGTGGAAGTCCAATCAATCTGACTGAAATATCAGAAATGGCCGATGCCTTGCTTTTTGTTTGGTATCCAGGTCAAGCCGGAGGCGATGCCGCTGCCGATATTATTTTTGGTGATGTATCGCCAAGCGGAAAATTGCCGATTACTTTTCCTAAATCAGAAGCCCAATTGCCCGATTATAGAGATTATTCGATGACGAATCGCACCTATAAATACATGGTCGATGAACCTCAATATCCATTTGGGTTTGGGTTGAGTTATGCCAAAACGCAATTAGGTGAATTGAAAATCAATAAAACCAAATTTTCGAAAAACGATTCTATTCTGATAGAATGTACGATTTCAAATTTATCAGCCTTAAAAACCGACGAAGTAATACAGCTTTATATTCAGGCAGTTAATGCTCCTTTTGTAACGCCTAAGTTCGATTTAAAAAACATTCAACGTATAACATTGGATGGCAATGAAACCAAAACATTGAAATTGAAATTGCCTGTTTCTGCCCTTATGTCAGTCAACGAAAAGGGTGAAAGAGTTTTGTTAAAAGGAAATTACAGACTATTTTTCGGAACATCATTACCCACAAACCGTAGCAAAAATCTGGGGGCGAATGAATGGAAGGAAACAATAGTGTTGGTTAAATAAATTTATAATATCACCTAAAATGGATAAATGTTATAAGTTTTTTTTCCTACTTGCATTAACCTAAATATCTTCGAGAAAAATCAGTAGAAAATTTATATGAATGAAAAGGATAATTATATTAATGAGCTGTATAGTTTTTACATTTATGTTGAATGCCCAAAAAACACAATGGACATTTACTACCGATGCCGAAGGTTGGACATTAGCGCATAGCCTGACCGGAGCCGTTTCGGGTGGACTTTACAACTTAAATATTACTGGCTCCGATCCGTATTTATTTTCGGCTGATAATTTAAATATTAGCACAGTTACTTATGGTCAGTTCCGATTAAAATTGCAAAACATGACCGCAGATGCAGGCTTTCAACTTTTCTGGACAACTACAACCGATAATGCTTGGAATCAGACCAAATCAATCAATTTTACAGTAAAAAAGAACGATTCCCAAGTGTCCGAATATGTTATTAGTATGCTTGGGGTATCAGCTTGGAGTGGCACCTTGAAGCAATTACGATTGGATGTTGGCAATGCCAATACAAGTGGAACAGTAAAAATAGACCAGATTGATATTGAGCCAAAACCCGAAGAATTTGGACTCAATAACGGTACCATTCATATCATGCAGGATTTATCACGAGGTGGTGCCATTTCGTATATTTCTAAATCGACTGACACACGAAATATTGTTAATATTGCCGACGAAGGTCGCTATATTCAACAATCATACTATGCCGGAAATTCGCTTAACCGACAGTCCGATGGTCAATCGCCTTCGTGGTCGCCTTGGAGCTGGAATCCCATTCAGGTAGGCGATTATGCCCGTAACCGTGCACAAATCATTAGTTCTGAAAAAACAGCAAACAGCCTATATGTTAAATGCACGCCCATGCTTTGGGATATGAATAATAAGCCTGCCGAAGCTATTATGGAGCAATGGACAACGATTGATGGAAATGTAATTAAGGTAAAAAACAAACTAACTTGTACGAGAACTGATAATCTGTATGACGAAAATGTGCTTCGCGATCAGGAAATTCCAGCTGTTTATCCTATTTCAGCTTTGAAGAATTTGTACTCCTATTTTGGTTCTTCACCATGGACAAACGCCACACCTGACAATCCGTCAGTAGTCTATCTTTCGAGTGGTTTTTGGGGACGTTACAATACTGTTACCGAAAAATGGATGGCTTTTTTGGATGATTCGCAATGGGGAATGGCTGTCTATTCACCTTCGGCAACAAAATTTCTTGCAGGCATGTCGGGTAGTACAGGCGGTGAGGCAACAAGTACTTCAACCTCCTATATTGCCCCTCTAAAACAGGAACGACTGATGAAAAATTCGGTAATGGAATACGATTACTATTTGATTATTGGTACATTGACAGAAATCAGAAACAAAATCTATCAGCTAAAATCCTTATTATCAAATGTGTCTAACGTTCAACATCTTTCAAAAAACATATATCCTAATCCAGTTGTCAACTATCTTTTTCTGCCTACAGACAAATCAGCCCAAATAAAAATCTTCAATACTAACTCGCAATTAGTAAAGCAATGCACTATAAACCCTTCGGATAATCGCATTGATGTTACAGCCTTGAAAAGCGGAATTTATTTCTTAAGCTATAAAAATGGCTCTGAAGCTATCAGAACATCTTTTCTTAAGTTATAGAAAACAAAGCATTAGTATTTTTATTCAATAATTTTATTTTTATATTCTCCACACTTGACTGATGCTGTTGTATTTTATAATGTGTAATGAAGCTTCTTGTAAAATAACGAACTATTGTATTATTACACGCATACCGATGCTTTAAATTAAATAGTACAATTACACGAACTTGCCTGCGGTAGGCAGGAGTCAATATTAGACTAGATTGTTAGTGCAATCGGTATTACAGCTAATATAAATAACCCCAATCAAATATTAAATGAACCATTTTATTGCCAAACTAACCAAAGAACTCGATTTACAATTAAAACTCATT